>CAYWTT010000400.1:0-4222 GCA_964461245.1 uncultured Prolixibacteraceae bacterium
GAACCGTGAGAAAGCAGAACTGACCTGGTTGGCCCGTTCGGAAAGCCCACCCATGTCAGGAAGGTGGGGACCATCCTGGCTGCCGGGGGCGGAGTTGGAGTAGCCCCGATGCTGCCTATCGTGGAGGCTTTCAAAAAGGAGGGGAACAGGGTGATTTCGGTGATCGCTGCCAGAAACAAAGATCTGATTATTCTGGAAGATCAGATCCGGCAATGGTCGGATGAGGTGGTGGTCATGACCGATGACGGATCATATGGCCGTCAGGGATTGGTGACCACCGGGATGGAAGAGGTGATCCTTCGGGAAAGAGTCGATGAATGTATCGTGATCGGTCCCGCCATTATGATGAAATTCGCCTCTCTGCTCACCAAAAAATACAACATTCCTACTCAGGCCAGTCTGAATACGATTATGGTGGATGGTACGGGTATGTGTGGTGCCTGCAGGGTGACCGTGGGTGGAAAAACCCGCTTTACCTGTGTGGACGGACCGGAATTTGATGCCCATCAGATCGATTTTGACGAAATGCTGATGCGCCTCAGCGGATACAGGGAGGAGGAAAAAGCAGCTTTTGACCATTATACCCACAGTTGTAACCATCATCATCACCACGGGAAATGAGTATAGATGCCGAAATTCTGAAAACGGAACGGAGTGCTTCCTGGAGAGAAGCGCTGCGTGCGGGCACCAAAAATAAAGAGAGGATAGCTATTGAAAGGGTTCGTATGCCCGAGCTGGAACCGGCAGTCCGCGTTCATTACCAGGACCGGGAGGTAAACCGGGGCCTGAACCTGGAGGATGCCATGCGGGAAGCCACCCGTTGTATGGATTGCGTGAATCCTACCTGCATCGAGGGATGCCCGGTAAGCATCAACATCCCTAAGTTCGTAAAATATATCGAAGGAGGAGACATTCTGAAGGCTGCAGCTACGCTGAAGGAGACCAATGCGCTTCCAGCCGTGTGCGGACGGGTCTGTCCGCAGGAGAAACAGTGTGAATCACGCTGCTTTTACGTGGAGAAACTGAAAAAACCTTCAGTGGCCATCGGTCATCTCGAACGCTTTGCCGCCGATTATGAAAGAATGTCGGGTTCCTGCAGCATTCCGGAGACTGCAGCTCCCAACCACCTCAAAGTGGCTACGGTAGGATCCGGGCCCGCTGCGCTCTCTTTTGCCGGTGACATGGTCAAAATGGGGTATGATGTGACGGTATTCGAAGCATTGCACGAAATCGGAGGCGTGCTGAAATACGGAATTCCTGAATTCAGATTGCCCAATGCGATTGTGGATTTTGAGCTCGAAAACCTCCGCCGGATGGGGGTCAAATTTGAAAAGGACTTTATTGTGGGTCGCACTGCATCGTTCGATGACCTGAAGGCAGAGGGATTCAAAGCTTTCTTTGTGGCCAGCGGCGCAGGATTGCCCCGTTTCATGGATATCCCCGGGGAGAACTACAACGGGATCCTCTCTTCGAATGAATACCTGACACGGGTTAACCTGATGGGAGCCTACCTCGAAGGATCGGATACCCCAGTGCTGAAAGGAAAACATGTGGCGGTCATCGGCGGAGGTAATACCGCGATGGACTCAGTTCGCACTGCCTTACGGCTGGGCGCAGAAAGAGCCATTATAGTTTATCGCCGTTCGGAAGTCGAGATGCCGGCCCGCGTGGAAGAAGTGAAACATGCCAAGGAAGAAGGGGTCGAATTCATGACGCTTTGTAATCCTGTGGAGTATTTTGCCGATAAAAACGGCCGGGTGAACCGGATGCGGTGCAACCGGATGGGATTGGGCGAACCGGATGCTTCCGGACGGAGGAGACCGGTAGTGATTGAAGGCTCTGAATTCGATCTGGAGGTGGACCTTGTCGTTGTGGCTGTGGGAGTATCTCCCAATCCGCTTGTTCCCTCCTGCCTGCCCGGATTGCAGGTTTCCCGCTGGGGAACTATCGTGGTAGATGAAGAAAAAATGCAATCATCGATCCCGGAAATGTTTGCAGGAGGAGATATCGTCCGCGGTGGCGCTACCGTCATCCTTGCCATGGGTGATGGAAGGCGGGCTGCTGAATATATGGACAAATACCTTAAAGGAACGGGGAAAGCATGAGTTTGAGGATCAATCTGCTCTCACTGTTACTTTCTGCCTTTTGAAATTCAAACTTAAAGCTGACAAAAATGGAGTTGTATACCAAATACCTCGGTCTTGACCTGAAAAGCCCCCTGATTGCCGGAAGTTGCAATCTGACAAGTACAGTGGAGAACCTGAAAGCCATAGAAAAAGCCGGAGCCGGAGCTGTTGTGCTTAAATCGGTCTTTGAGGAGGAGATCTACCTGGAGTATGCCCATGAAATGGAAAAACTGGGACCGATGGGCGACAACCTGGAATTTCTGGATTATTATGATGTGGAAATCCGCAGAGACAATCTGAAAAACTATCTATCCCTGATATCAGAGGCTAAAGCTACCCTTAATATTCCGGTTATTGCCAGCATCAATTGTGTGACCTCGCAGGAGTGGAGCCTATTCGCCGCAAAAATGGAAGCTGCCGGTGCCGATGCCATTGAACTGAACCTTTTTATCCTTCCTTCCGACCTCACTAAATCAAGCCGGGAGAATGAAGACACCTATTTCGAGATCATAAACAAGGTGTGTGGAAAGGTGAAAATTCCCGTTTCGGTGAAAATAAGCTCCTATTTCTCTAATCTGGGAAAGATGATAAGTGATCTTTCCGTCGAAAAAATCAAAGGGATTGTCCTTTTCAACCGTTTTTACAGTCCCGATATCGATATAGAAAAGGAAACCGTGAAGAGTGCCGGTGTATTCAGTGCCCCCCTGGATTACCTGATGCCGCTTCGCTGGATCGGCATGATGTCGAACCATGTGAAATGTGATCTGTCAGCGACCACCGGCATCCATGACTGGGAAACCGCGGTCAAAATGTTGCTGGCTGGAGCTCAGACGGTTCAGCTGGTTTCGGTGTTGTATAAAGAAGGCTTCTCAGCCATTGCCAGGATCAACAACCAGATTTCTGACTGGATGGAAAGCAGAAACTACGATTCCCTGTCTGATTTCCGGGGAAAACTGGCTCTGGGAGGGAATGTGAATCCGGCCGAATATGAACGGGTACAGTTCATGAAAACCTTCGGAGAATATATGCCGTAATTACTTTTTTCCAGTTTTGACATCCACGTCGAGGTCGACATCCAATGCCCCGGTGATTTTTCCGATGTTCTCCGGGTCAATCAATCCGCGGATACTGATGAGGGTATTGTCATTTCCTCCCACGACAAGCAGGAGTTCGGAGAATTTACCACCTCCGGCATCACGGGCAAAAAACCTGACCACTTCCTCGCTTTCAGTCACATCCATCAGCGACTCATAATGGTTGTCCTTAAAAAATCCTTCGTTTTCCAGCTCCTTGTAAAAATCGAGCTTCCCGGTAATACTTTCATCCTCTGCCGACAAGATCCTGATGCCGGTCAGGTTGGAAAGCATTTTGCTGGTTTCAGGATTATCCGTGTCCAGTTTGCCGGCAAAACCAAGTAGCTTTCCAGAGATATTGACGGTGGTGAATCCTTTTTGGTTGGCATATTTCTCAAACAGTTTGTCAACCGGGCTTTTCTGTGCAGCCAGTGCCAATGGCACCAGCATGGCCATGCACATCATTAATCGTTTCATCTGTTATTTTATATGGTTCATTTATCAAATTCTATGAAACAGATGCCTGCCCGATGCAGGCGGGTAATTCGCATGTGGCAAATAATCATTTCAGTGGGTGTACTGCTATACATGCTCATTTCATGTTTTACTTTGCTTTTAATTTATAAACTAAACGAATCTTGTTCATTTCATTCCATCCTTTGTGGAGGGTACTGAGACTTTTTTCCATGGTTTCCGATCCGGCTTTCAGATGGTTTACCGGGGCCAGCTGGCGCAATCCTTTGTTGTATTCCGCCGAGACAAATGCCATGGTTTTTTCAGCATAAGCCACCGCCTCGGCTGGGTCGGTGAAAGTATCCCGGTATCCGGACTGCTGATGAAAGTAAAAAAGAGTTCCTGTGACGATGATCAGGGAGGCGGCAATCCCTGAAATGGCATAGGGTAACATTCTTCTTCTTGCCTCTGTTTTTTTTTCTGCTTCATGAAGGCTGCGAAGCAAATCTTCCTCAAAAAGAGAGTTGTCGATTTCAATTTCTGAAGTTTCTATTCCCCTGAACCATTTTT
>CAYWTT010000401.1:0-4221 GCA_964461245.1 uncultured Prolixibacteraceae bacterium
TGGCCGGCCATATATACAGAAGGGGAAAAAGGATTGGACCAGCCTAAAATGAAGGATATTTATACCATGTGGACAACCCATCGGAAAGATGCCTCCAAATTCCCTGAATTGTCATTGATCAAAGATGATAACAATGACAGCATCCCGGAAATAAATCGACCGGAAGAGATAGATGCCTATATCCATTCGGTCACTTCATTTATGACCAATGCCGGATATAGACTGAACGGGAAAAAGATCGTCTGGGTTTATGACGATCGCATGTACTTCAGTGGCAATGACTTCCGGTTATTGGAAAAAGAAGTATGGGAATCCTCTCCTTATGCTTCGGTTTACAAATACAGCCATGATGTATTCCCTGCCAAAGCTGGTTTGGGAACAACCGGTTGCACCGACTGCCATTCGCTTTCATCTGATATTTTCTATAAAAAGATCGTGAAATATCCGTTCGGGGAAGATGGGAAGCCGGTTTATGCAACACAATATGCAAGCCTCGGAATAGGTGGTTTCCATGCTTTTACCTCCGCTGTCAGGGAACAGTTTATTAAAACGCTGGAGTATCCGGCTTTCTTTTTCCTGCTTATTATAGTTTTAATATCTTTTCTCCTGTCTATCAATAAAAGTCAGAAATATTGCCATATTTCTGTCACTCTTCTGTCTTGGCTTTATGGGGCATTGTCCCTTATGTTTATCCTGATATTCCTGAAACCTGATGTCAGTTCCTATGTCTTACCCGATCGTCTGACCCTCGATAAAAACCACTTCCTGATTTCAATTATCGCTTTGATCGCCGGTATCTATACCTGGCTTGAGATGAGAAAACAGGATAAACAGGGGACTGTATTCAGTAAGTTCCTCCTTGTAATGATCATCATTGTCATACTTTCCGGAGGATTGATGATGATCAAATTCAGTGCAATCTATTCACTGGTTGCTATGGCATATTCTATGTTTGACATGGGTATTGTAGTAATTATAATGCTGGCGATCTTTGCGCTGATCCGAAACCAAATATTAAGTCTCAGGACAGTTTCCCGGTCATGATTTCTGAAGAAAGTTCTGCCGTTTTTTGTGAAAGAACCATTTGTTCCTTTAAAGCTGAATTTGTCATATGTATAAATGGCCCATCTTTTTAACAGTCTTAATGCTTTTCTTTTCATCTGAAGCTATATCCGGCAAGTCGAAAATTACTTTTGACCTGCAGGTCCGGTACAGGATGGAGTTATGGAATGGCATGAATGCGAAGAATTACGGTGATGATGGTCAGGATGGAATCGGCCGGTTAAATGATAAGTTGTTGTACCAAAGAATTATTTCAGGTTTTACGTGGAATACCTCTGAGAAATTGACTTTAGCAGCTCATTTACAGGATTCACGGGCTTTCGGTTGGTCGTTGCGTAACAGCCAATATCCCGATTTATTCAAAATAAGGGCTGCCGGTACTTCAGAACCCTTTTATACGATGAATCCCAATGAGGAATTCATGGAGCTGTATGATGCCTTTTTGGAATACAAAACTCCCGTTCCGGGGATGGCTGTCAAGCTGGGCCGGCAAAAAATCTTCTTCGGAGATAACCATATTTTCGGGCCCGGTGACTGGGGGAATACAGGGCGCTGGACCTGGGATGCCCTGAAGGTCAGTTACCAGAAAGGGAAACATACTTTCGACCTTTTTGCCGGTGGTACCAAAATTCACGATCCTGAAAAATTCTCCATACCCTTTGCACGAACTGAATACTGGGGAGGGGGATTTTATGCCAGCCTGAATCTGAAAAAATCATGGATCCTCGAGCCCTTTTACGTTTATAAGACACAGGGCTCAGCTGAGTATATCCGGACACTGGACATAAACCGCCACTGGACCGGGGTCCGGTTTTTCAACAACAACTTCCGTTCGTTCATCCTTGACCTGACTGCTGTCAAGGAATTTGGCAGGGAACAATTCAGGGAGATTGATGCTTACGGATGGTTTGCAAAGTTAGGATACCAGTTCAGGAGCCTGCTCTTCAAACCGATCTTTTCATTACGGGAAACTTATGCTTCCGGAGGAAGAAAAAGTGATCCGGAGATCCGGACCTTTGAACCAGCCTATGGCGCTTCCGACAAATATTACGGTTGGATGAATATTGTTTCCTGGTCAAATCTGGATGACAGAGAAGTTGTTTTAGAATTATTTCCGGTCAAGGATATGTGGGTTGAAATGAAATTCAACCGGTTTATAGTTCCTGTTCCGGATGATATAAAACTTCTTAATACCATGAAATTACTAACTGGTAAACACCATCTGGGCGATGAGTTTGATACCTTCCTGCGATGGCAGATCTGTAAGCATTGGCAACTGGTGAGTTCAGCAGGGTATTTCTGGCAGGGAGACTTGCAGCCCATTGCCGGCAAGCCTGCCGGGAATGCCTCCTGGATGGCTATGCAAATCTTATTTACTTTATAAAATGATTAAAAACGAATTGACTATGTTTAAAATTCCGGATGGGGCATTTGAGTTTCATGGACACAAATGTCCGTTTATGCCGATTGGTTACCGTATGGGTAGCCTGGCACTAAAACAATTGGGCGTTGAAAAATGCCATGACCATGAAATGCATGTATTTTCCGAAATGGGTGTCGGTCACCCGCAGGGATGTATGCAGGACGGAATCATGTCGGCAACAGGGGCAACCTTTGGAAAAGGCATGATTGACAAATTACACTATGGAAAAATTGCGGCAACTTTCTGGTATCCCGGTATTAAGGGGGGCGTTCGTATTGTTTTGCGGAACGAATTCCAGGACAAGCTTGCACCGCATGAGTTTTTCAAGTACCGCAAGCAAGGCATCGAACCCTCGCACATTCCGGATGAAATCTGCGAGGAAGTCGTCAACATCGTGTTAAATGCTATGGAGGAAGAATTATTTAAGGTGACCACCCTCCCGGATTTTGCTTACAAACCGGTGAAAGGATCGTTTAACAAAGCTGCATGCGAAGTTTGCGGAGAATATGTGTTTGAACGCTATCTCCGGGTGAAAGACGGGAAACGGGTTTGCATTCCCTGTGCAGGTCACGAACCAGATGAGAAAATATACTATCATCCTGAAATTAAATAAATGACCTACGCAATTATAGCCATTATCATTGCAGCGGCCTCCTTTGTTTTCGCCATGCTGGGGTTGGGCGGGGGAATGGTTTACGTCCCCGTGATCAATTGGGCCGGTTTCGACATGAAAGAGGTGGCCATTCCCCTGGGACTGTTGCTCAATGGATTGAATACCGCATTGGTGCTCATTCCGTTTGCACGAAAAAAACTGGTAGACTGGAAAGGCGGTGCAGTAATGGCCGTTACCGCTCTGATTGCATCTCCTTTGGGCGCCATGACCAGTGGTCACGTGCCTGTTCAAACCATTAAAATCTTGTTTGCGGCAATGGTAGTCGTCGCTGCACTACGCACGCTTTGGGCTTCCAAAATGGCTGAGCCGGAAGAGATGATGCCGCTAAAAAAGCGTAGCGTCATCGGATTCTTTACAGGTGGTTTCGCAGGATTTGTCGGAGGTATGCTCGGACTGGGAGGAGGCTTCATCGTAGCGCCGATTCTTATGTGGATGGGTTACCGGACCAAGGAAGCCGCAGCCACCACCGCCCTGGTCGTCACATTCTCCTCATTTTCGGGTTATTTTGGCCATGTTGCCCATGGAACAATGAACTGGCCGCTCACCATTGCCGTGGTCATTGCAGTGTTGATCGGTTCCCAGTTGGGAGGAAGGTATCTGACACAAAAGGCAAAATCGAAACAGGTAAAAATCATTTATGCGGTGGTTCTCCTGTTAATTGCCATTAAACTGGTTCTTGATGTTTTTTATAAATAATTAGATACTAAAAATTGGATAAAATGATTGATCCGAAAGATTGGCTCGAATTCGGGCAAAAATTTCACGGGCACAAATGCCCGGCCATGCCAATGGGCCTAAGAGTTGGCGCTGCTGCGATGAACGCTTTGGGTGTTGAACGCGCAAAAGACGGACAGTTGGTTGCTTTTGTTGATCTGGGCGAAGACCATTGCGCTACCTGCTTTGGTGATGGTTTGCAGGTTATCATGGGAACCACTTTTGGCAAAGGTAATATTAAGAAAACCCACAAAGGGAAATGGGCAGTGGTCGTTGTGGACCGCGCCACAGGAAGGGCTGTAAGGGTTACCCCCAGAGCAGAAGCGATGCTGGCCAATAAGGTTACTGC
>CAYWTT010000402.1:0-4220 GCA_964461245.1 uncultured Prolixibacteraceae bacterium
AAGAGAAATTCCAGTCCACCTCCCTGCCTTATGCGGGCAGATATTTCTCCCTTGAAACTGAGAATCGCATTTTTCACAATGGCCAGACCCAGTCCGGTACCACCCTCCTTTCGGGAACGCCCGGAATCAACCCGGTAAAATCTCTCGAAAATTCTGGGCAGATGCTCCTCGTCCACGCCTTGCCCGTTATCGGAAAAAGAGAAGTAATAATAATTGTTGTCTTCATGGTAATTATGAATGGTGACTGTAATGTTATCCCCTCCGTAGAGGATAGAGTTTTCCATCAGATTCCTGAATACGGAAAATAAAAGGGAATAGTTTACATGGACAATCACATCTTCACTAACCATGGTTTCGATTTTTGCCGGTTGTTTTTTGAGTGTGTGGCCCAGACTTTCAATCACCTCGTTCAACAGATTCCGCACGTTTACATTCTCTTTGGGATAGAGATCTGAAGATTCCTCTATTTTATTGAGCAGGGCAATGTCATTTACCAGCAAGGTGAGCCTTTCTGTCTGTTTGTATGCTTTTTCCACAAAATAGCGGAGTTTAACAGTATCAATTTCCGGATTGTTGCGGACGGTCTCGAGATATCCTTTTATGGAGGAGATCGGAGTTTTGAGTTCATGGGCGATATTGGAGGTCAGCTGCTGCTTCATAAGGCTTCTTTTCACCAGTTGGGTATTGTCGGTGATCAGGATTTCAAAGCTACGGTCCTGGAAGAAAATGACCTGCACCTGGAAATGAAATCCGCTCCGGTGAATGGAGAACTCCTTCCTGGGGAATTCCCCGGCGGAATAATCGGTTTTAGCATTCAAAATTTTGTCTATGAAAGCTGTTATTTCGCTGAAAGCTTCCAGGTGGAATATCTTTTCCACCGAAATGGAAGACTCTTCCGATATGGTGCTGGTATAAAAGATGAAATGGCTGTTGGTCAGGATCACCTTTTTCCGGGGTGAAAAGAATCCGACTCCTTCCTTCAATACGAAAAGGTGACTGATCAGCTTCTCCTTTTCGATCATCAGTTCCTCTTTTACCTTCCGCGACTGGTCATAGGCAGAAGAGATCTCCCTGCTGATCATTCCGATTTCATCGTCGGAGAAATGCAGTTCGGAGGTGAGCTCTTCGTCGTGGCTCACTTTTCCGGTGAATTCCTTCAGTTTCGAAACCGAATTTCCCAGCCGACGGGCCATTACCCATAGCAGGAGGCCGAAGAGGGTAAGCAGCAGTAAAAGGTAGACCATGAAAACCCGTTCGATCTTCAGGTAGTTTATGATCTCCGTATCATATACCACGGCTGATCTGATGATCAGATCCTGATAATATTTGGCGAAATAAAAATAGACCCGGTTGGTGGTGGCGGAATGACGGATATGAAATCCCTGCCCGGCATATTTGGCTTTTTGTACTTCGGGGCGATTGAGGTGATTTTCCATGCCGGAAAATTCAGCCACCGAATTATCATACAGCACTTTCCCCTCCTGGTTTAATACCGTGATCCGGATTTCGTGGGGGGGGATCAGTAGCTTCAGGGAGTCCAGTCTGCCATATTCATGGGTAAAAGGCAGATTGTTCACGGCAATAAATCTGTTGACCAGGTCGCTGTAATCATTGAGCTTGTTCTCCAACTGGGCGATCCGGAACTGTTTTTCACGGTGGTCCTGAAACAGGAGTATGGAGATTGCAAAAACTGCAAAAAGGATGAAGAAATAGGTGAAAAGTTTTGATTTTATTGTTTTTCTGCCAAGGATCATAGCGGGTGATATTGCCTGTTAAACTTCAAAAAAGTATCCATATCCCGGTTTATTTCGGATGTAGCTGCCATATTCACCCAGTTTTTTTCTGAGCCGGGCAATGGTAACATCCACCGTTCTGTCGGTGACAATGACATCATTTTCCCATATATGCGACAGCAGGTCGGTTCGGGAAAAGACCCGACCGGGATGTTTTGACAGGAAGGCCAGGACTTCAAACTCCTTTCGGGGCAGATCAATTTTCTCTTCTCGGAGGATTACCCTTTTGGCCGTATGATCGATCACTAAGTCACCGGCCTGCTGTTTCTCTGGTACTTCTTCATTCTGCCTGTGTCCCGAGCGGCGGAGTATGGTTTTGACCCTGGCCTGTAACTCCTTTAGAGAGAATGGCTTAGTGATGTAATCGTCGGCTCCGATGTTGAATCCCGTAAGTACATCATTCTCCGCATTTTTTGCTGTGAGGAAGATAATGGGAATGTCCAGATGCAGCTCTTTCCTGACTTTCTGGGCCAGGTTGAAACCTGACGTCTTCCCCATCATCACATCCAGCAATAAAAGGTCGTATGTCCGAAGATCCCTTTTCATTGCTTCTTCGGAAGAATGGACCACGTCGATCCGGTACCCGTCGCTTTCAAGATTAAACTGAAGAATTTCGCAAAGATCTTCTTCGTCTTCTGCAATCAATATCTTGTATTGCTCTTTCATATGTGGAATGATGTCAGTTTTCGCTTCAGTCCTATTCTTCGTTGCCATGCTGATGCCTGACGTCGGTACCCTCAAGGGCATAAATGGATGCTTCAGCCACATTGGTGGCATGGTCGGCTATCCGTTCGATGCTGGAAATGATGCTGTTGATGTGGATGAAGGTCAGCAGCAGCTGGGTAATTTCCTCCGGGAGGTTGGACCTGGAAATGGCCTTTCTGACCAGCTTATGGTTCATCTCATCAACGACCGAGTCGTTCCTGATGGTCCATATGGCATATTCCCTGTCGGACTGTGTAAAGGAGAGAATCGATTTATGAACCATGTTTTCGGTAATGATCAGCATGTTATAAATCACATCGGTCATGCGGCTGAAAATTTCGGGTTCCTTGATTTTAGGGATAAAGTTAATAATATTCACCACCAGATCACCAATCCGCTCCAGATTGATGATCATCTGGTAGCAGGCCATCAGCTTTCGCAGATCGGAGGCTAACGGTTGATGAAGCACGATGGTATTGATGATTTTTTCACTCAGCTTGATTTCGTACTGGTCTGATTTCTCTTCGTTCTTTTTGATTTCTTCCAGCAATTCATCCGGTATGACCGCTGATCCGGAACTGAAAACCCTTTCCAACAGGGTTAGCTGGTGAAGGATCAGGTTGGAATAATCCCTGAATTTTTCAATTACCTCCTGAATGGCGTTTTCTTTTTTTATGCCCATTGGTTTTGGATTTACGTGTTATATTCTGATTAGGGTGATTAACCGAATTTGCCGGTGAGGTATCCTTCGGTCCGGGAATCTTTCGGTGTAGTGAACATGATTTTGGTTTTGTCATATTCAATCAGTTCACCGAGGTACATAAACATGGCGTTATCGGAAATTCTTGCCGCCTGCGACATGTTGTGGGTGACCAGCACAATGGAATAATATTTTTTCAGTTCCGTGAGCAGATCTTCAATTTTGGCGGTAGAAAGTGGATCAAGGGCAGAAGTCGGCTCATCCAGAAGGATCACTTCCGGTTTCAGTGCCAGGGCTCTAGCGATGCAGAGCCGCTGTTGTTGTCCGCCGGATAGAAAGTTACCCTTTTTGTTCAGACTGTCTTTGACTTCGGAAAATAATCCCACATCAGTAAGGGTGGTTTCCACGATTTCGTCTTTCTCCGACCGCTTCAGTGAAAATCCATTCAGCTGATAGCCTGCCAGTACGTTATCATAAATGCTCATGGTCGGAAAAGGATTGGGTCGCTGGAACACCATGCCGATTTTCCGGCGAAGCAGGGTAGTCGACATACTGAAGACATCTTCCCCGTTCAACAGAATTTCTCCCGTGGTTGTTATTTCAGGATACAGTTCATGCATTCGGTTGATGGCCCTCAGAAGTGTGCTTTTTCCGCATCCGGAGGGGCCCATTATGGCAGTGACAGCATGCTTTTTAATATCGGAGGTCACCTCTTTTACCGCATATTTATCCCGGGTATAGGCAACAGACAGATTCCGGATGGAAAGCACAGGATTATGGATTTGCATGATGTTTTCAGTCATATCCCGGGGATCAGTTATGCGTTCCGAATTTTAAATTGATTCTTTTAGCGATGATATTCAGGGTCAGAACAAAACCCATCAGAAAGAGGGAGGAACTCCAGACAAGCTGCACCATATTGGGATTGTTGTAAAATTCCCAGATCAGCAAGGGGACGGCGCTGGTGGGTTTGTCGATATTGAAGCTGATCAGGGTGCTTCCCAGGGTAGTCAGCATCAGGG
>CAYWTT010000403.1:0-4201 GCA_964461245.1 uncultured Prolixibacteraceae bacterium
TAAGGTTCTTTTCATGAAATTGGTTTTTACATCAATGCAATTATATAAAAATTATGGTAAAATCAAAATAAAAAGACAAAAAAACCACGGAACATTTTGGTTTCCATGGTCTTGCAGGAAGATATTCCACAAAATTAAAATTCAATATATCTTCGGGGCAACCTTCCGGGGCTACTCGTTGATCAGTTCGACACTCCGTTTCACGAATTGGTCGAGGCCGGCACCTTTCAGCAGCCCATTGGCGAGCAGGGCTAAATCCACCAATTGCTTTGCCAGTTTGTTGTTGCGGCCAAATTCCCTGATCTGCTTCCTTTTTTCTTCTTCGAGATCAGCCACTTCTTTACGCAAGCTATCTAGTTGATCTGTTTCTTCCTGAGGAACTTCCTCTTTCTTCTTGTCCTTTTTCCGGTTTTCAAGGGCTTCCGTTTCTGCTTTTTTCCTGGCGATTTCCGATTGTATGGGCTTCAATGTTTCGTCCAGCTCTTCTTCTTTTTGCTTCAATACTTTTTTGACCAGCGGGTGGGCTGTATTCACCACCAGATTGAGACTGTCGGCCATATCGCCGTAGAAGCCCATTCCATTCTGAAACTGACTCATGTCTTTCATCCTGCGCATCCATTCATTACGGGTGATCACCATCGGACTGCCGTTCTCTCCCAGGTCTTTGAAATCTACGATAAAGGAAATCCTGTCATTTTCCGGGGCCACTGCCTGGAAAATCGGAGATAATTCCTGCTTTTCCTCCCAGGAAAGTTCTTTCTTTTCATGTTCTTCTTTGAGAATAAGGTGTTCAACCACATCGGAATCTACCCTGACAAACCGCTTGTTGTTGTACTTCTGTTCCAGCTTGTTGATCAGCGGAGTGGTCAGCACATCATCCATCACCAGGACATCATATCCTTTTGAACGGGCAGCTTCCACGAAGATGAACTGCTCTTCAGGGTGGTTGGTATAGAGATATACCAGGTTTTTATCCTTGTCGGTCTGGTTATCTTTAATGAGCTTTTCATATTCCTCCATGGTGAAATAGCTGCCTTCCGTATTTTTGAAAAGAAAGAATGATTCTGCCTTCTCGGCAAATTTTTCTTCGGTGAGCATGCCATATTCAATGAAAATTTTCAGGCTGTCCCATTTTTTCTCAAAATCATCCCGCTTTTCCTTGAAAAGCTGGCTCAACCGGTCGGATACTTTTTTAGTAATATGACTGCTGATCTTTTTTACATTGGAATCGCTCTGCAGGTATGAACGCGACACGTTAAGCGGAATGTCGGGCGAATCAAGCACCCCGTGCAGCAAAGTGAGGAAATCGGGTACGATCCCTTCTACCGAATCGGTCACAAACACCTGGTTACAGTAAAGCTGGATTTTATTCCGCTGAACTTCGATGTTGTTCTTGATCCGTGGAAAATAGAGAATCCCGGTGAGATTGAAGGGATAATCGACATTGAGGTGAATGTTGAAAAGCGGTTCATCCGACATCGGGTAAAGGCGGCGATAGAAGCTGAGATAATCTTCATCGGTCAGATCGGCCGGTTTCCGCGTCCATGCCGGATTGGTTTCATTGATCTGGTTATCTTCTTCGGTCTCGATCTCTTTCCCGTCTTTCCATGTTTTCTTCTTTCCGAAGATCACCGGCACGGGAAGGAACTTGCAATACTTCTCCAGGATCTCGGAAATTTTATGCTCTTCCAGAAAATCTTCGGAATCGCTGTGGATATGCATGATTACATCGGTTCCGACCTGATCTTTCCGGGTTTCCGTGAGCGAATACTCAGGATCACCGGCACAGCTCCATTTTACGGCCTGGGCACCTTCCTGCCAGGATCTGGTTATGATCTCCACTTTTGAAGAAACCATAAATGAGGAATAGAAGCCCAAACCAAAGTGGCCGATAATGGCATTTACATCATTTTTGTATTTTTCCAAGAATTCATTGGCTCCTGAAAAAGCGATCTGATTGATGTATCTCTTTACCTCTTCACCGGTCATTCCTATTCCTTCATCCGAAACAGTGAGGGTTTTGGCATTCTTGTCAATCTTTACCCTCACTTTGGCATTCGTCACGTCACCGCTGTATTCGCCTTTTGCGGCCAGGACCTTCAGTTTCAGGGTGGCATCGATGGCATTGGAAACGATCTCGCGCAAAAAAATGTCGTGATCGGAATAGAGAAATTTTTTGATGATGGGGAACAGATTTTCACTGGTTACCCCGATTTTTCCTTTTGACATAGCTGTTATTTTTTTGAACATCATTTTTCCGGCCTATATAAGGGCAAACCATGTGCCACGGCAGGGATAACTGACGAAATGACACATTACCGGCCGGATTAACACGTGAAAAGTGAAAAATTTGCGTTAATTTGCACTGAAAACGGAAGGAATCTATGGAGCTGGAAAAATACTTTGGACAATTCAGAGATAATATCATCGGGCAGAACCAAGAGTTTCGAACCCCTTTTGGATACAAAAGAATGATATATGCCGATTGGATTGCCAGCGGCAGGTTGTATGCACCCATTGAAAAACAGTTGCTGGAGGTTATCGGGCCATTTGTGGGGAACACCCATTCTGAAACGAGTGAGACCGGTATTCTGATGACCAGGGCTTACCAGCATTCTCACCAACTGATCAAGAAATACTGCCATGCCGGGCCGAATGACGTGATCATCACAGCCGGCTCAGGCATGACCACTGTCATTAACAAATTCCAGCGGATCCTGGGCTTGAAATACTGTGGAAAGATCTCCCACCGGAATTGCCTGGGAGAAAGAAACAGGCCTGTTGTTTTCATCACCCATATGGAGCACCATTCAAACCATACTTCCTGGTATGAAACCAATGCCGATGTGGTCATCGTTGAGCCGGGGCCCAATCTGGAGGTTCTGCCTGCGAATCTCCGGAAAGAACTGGAGAAATACAGGGACCGTCCTTTTAAAATCGGGTCGTTTACTGCCTGTTCCAACGTGACCGGTGTAAGAACACCTTATTATGAGCTGGCCACCATCATGCATGAATTCGGCGGGGTCTGTTTCATCGATTTTGCCGCTTCTGCACCTTATGACGAAATTGATATGCATCCTGCCAATCCGATGGAAAAACTCGATGCCATTCTCTTTTCTCCCCATAAGTTTCTGGGGGGACCCGGATCAGCAGGAGTACTGATTTTCGATTCTTCCATATATCACAGCGACGTTCCTGATCAACCGGGGGGTGGAACGGTCGACTGGACCAATCCGTGGGGGGAATACAAATATGTGGATAACATTGAAGTCAGGGAGGACGGAGGTACCCCCGGATTTCTGCAATCCATCAAGGCAGCACTTTGTTTCCGTTTAAAAGAACAAATGGGTATCCGCCAGATCCACGAACGGGAAAATGAGCTGCTGAAACTGGCTTTCAGCGGGCTGGATACAATCCCGGGATTAAAAATACTGGCCGATTCCATCCGTGACCGGTTGGGAATCATCTCGTTTTATATCGACGGGATACACTATAACCTGCTTGTAAGGCTATTGAACGACCTCTTTGGCATTCAGGTCCGCGGGGGTTGTGCCTGCGCCGGAACCTACGGACATCTGCTGCTTGAAGTATCCCATGAAAAATCGAGGGAGATCACCGAAAGAATCCGTCATGGCGATCTTTCTCAAAAACCGGGGTGGGTTCGCTGGTCGTTGCATCCTACGTCCACTGATGCAGAGGTTAAAGAGATGATAACGGCCCTGGAATATGTTGTTGCACACATAGGAGAGCTCCGGGATCAGTATGCCTATGACATTCATCAGAATGTATTCCGTCATGTGAATGAGGATCAGATCGGGTACGGGCGCATGCTGTCAGATTGGTTTGATTTTTAGACCTGGTCTTTTATTTTAAAGCTCTTTTTCATTCGGGCTGTTCCCGGCAAATTTAATGTTGAAAATTGCATAACATGTATAAAATCGGTTTTGTGTTGAGCGGAGGCGGTGCCCGTGGATTTGCTCACCTGGGAATAGTTGAGGCACTGGCCGAAAGAGGCATACGGCCTGATGTGATTTCCGGTGTCAGTGCAGGAGCGATTGCGGGTGCTTTTCTGGCAAGTGGCAGGAGTGCAGCTGAGACTTACGAACTGGTAAAAGCTGGCAACCTGTTTAAATATACCAACATCCAATTGCCAAAGTCCGGACTTCTTCGGCTGGATGGCCTCCAGAAGACCATTGAAAAA
>CAYWTT010000404.1:0-4196 GCA_964461245.1 uncultured Prolixibacteraceae bacterium
AATCCGGTTCAGGCTTCTGATCAGCGCTTCATCTTTACCGATAGCACGGATAGCCAGCCAATCGAGGATAATGGCAACGATCGGGAAGGCCACAGCAAGCTTGAAACTAACGGTAACTCCCCTGAATCCCATATAGGCAAACCAGAAAAAGATTCCGAAAAGGCCCAGCAGCAGAATCATCAGGAAAATCAGGATCCTAACCTGCCTTATTCG
This sequence comes from uncultured Prolixibacteraceae bacterium, assembly GCA_964461245.1. Lineage (GTDB taxonomy): Bacteria > Bacteroidota > Bacteroidia > Bacteroidales > Prolixibacteraceae > UBA1413. The sequence goes on from CAYWTT010000404.1 coordinate 214, forward strand.
GTTTTTATAGGAAAAGATTACTACGAGGTGCGAAATAACGATCAGAACAAGGAAACAGACCAGCGCCCAACCGTTAATGACCAGTTCTCCGGCTTTATGAATCCCTTTGATATCAAAAAGATAAAGCTGGTCAGCGGCGGTAATGTCGGCCAGTGGCAACCAGAAGATCAGCCCCAGGAGAAAGGTCGAAACCAACAGAAAGACAGTTTGAATACGTTGAATCATCTCTTTTTTTGAGCAAAAATAAGCAATTTGGGATTAATCCAGTCATGCAGCCACAGCAAATGACCATCTATGACGGGCAAGGGGCAAAGAGCATAGAGCAAGGGGCAAAGAGCATAGAGCAAGGGGCAAGGAGCATGGAGCAAGGGGCAAAGAGCATGGAGCAAGGGGCAAGGAGCACGGAGCAAGGGGCAAGGAGCATGGAGCGTGGGAAAAAATGATGCACATAGTGCAAATGACCATTTTAATGACGCGTCAGCCAGCCCGACAAGTCACTCTGGCGGGCAAATGACTTTTTTTACACCTTCACCAGCTCATTTTTCCCAATATACCAGAGGTAACCCTTTACCTCCCGGAATCCGCTCTCCCGGAGGATCCGGGCATACCGCCGCACCTGCCGGATATGAGATTCCTGTTTTGTTCCTCCAGTTTTGTAATCCACCACCACAGCCCTGTCGCCGCGGATCATCATGCGGTCGGGACGCAAAGTGAGATCTCCCGAAAGCAGATCGGTTTCCATATACACCTTCCAATCATCTGAAAACCACTCTTTGGCTTCAGGATGAGTCACCATTCGCGTAAGTTGCCGGACCACCGCCCCTTCTTCTTCGGGAAGCAGCACACCGGTGGCCAGTGCTTTCCTGCATGCCTGTTCCACATCGGAGGCAATCCTGATCCAGGCAAGGATGGAATGGATTGTTTTCCCGCTATTCTTTTGCGATGTTCCGGTTTCTGCCAACTGCAGAAAATCCTCACTTGACCTGCGAAGGGTCAGTCTATCCGTGAAATCGTGAAATATCCATCTCCCGGGTAATTCATTCTCCCGGGCTTCCACCTTCCCTGCTGTTATGGGCAGGGTACCGTAAGAAAAGACCATCCCGCTTTCTCTCCCGGAATCTTCAAATCCGGGCTGACCTGTAAGCTTCTGAACGGCCATGTTCACAAAACTGCCGATCTCATCGGTCTTATTGACAGCTGGCACGTTGACCCATAAAACCGAAATGGCACGTGTAAAAGCCACATAAACCAGGTTGAGGTTATCAATTAACAAGTTAGCGAGTTCCCGGAAGTATTCGCCGTCAAAGATGGTTTTGGCCAGTTTATCGGAATAGCCCACGGGGACCAGCGGGGCCTTGTTGAAAGGAACCACATCCGGAGTGCACCAAAGGATGTTCTTCCGCGTATTCTCAAACATATTCCAGGAGAGAAAGGGAATCAACACGGCCCTGAACTCCAATCCCTTGGCTTTGTGAATGGTTAACAGCCTGATGGCATCCACCTCTTCGTTGATATTCACGGGAACCTCCTTTCCCGTTTCATCCCACCACTGCAGGAATCCGGAAATATCATTGATCCCGTTTTTCCTGATCATAGCAGCCTGATCAACCAGAGCCTGAAGATAGGGAAGCTCGGAAGGAACATCAAACAAGCGGAAAACAGAGCAGGCATGGATGATTAATTCATCCATACCGCTGGTGCTGCCCTTTTTTCCAATGGCTTCCAATGCAGATCCAAGGAAGGTCTCAAAGTCCTGCTCCCAGTCTTCCCCCAAAATCCATCCACCGGGTGTCTTTGGCGGGGAACCCGCTTCAGGCATCCGGGAAAAAGCAGGTTCTATATAATTTTTGTAAAGATGAAGCATCTCGGCTTTTGCCAGCCGGTTTTCCCGGTCGGTGAACCAGCGATACAGGCTGATCAAGAAATTAACCGCCGGCGATGATTTCAAAAACAGCGATTCCCCTGAAAGGACTTTCAGCTGATACGACCGGTTTTCCGGCATGGAGGCAATATCGAGGAAATACCGGACAATCCTGGCCCCCTGGTCTTTTTTTCGAACCAGGATGGCAATATCTCCGGCTTTATATCCCTTGTCGAGCAGAAATCTAACCTGCTCAGCCAACCGGGCGAGGGAGAGATTAAAAAAGTCGTTATCTTCGTCTTCAAGCCGTTCTATGCATACAAAGCCATCGGATCCGGTTACGGCATCGGCCTGCTGTACAATATCGCCGTAAATCTCCTTCACCTGGCGGCTGAGATCGGGGATGGGCTGAAGTTTGGGGTATCCGGCAATCTGGTCACTGAAAAGCCGAAAGAAACCGTTATTGAATTCGACGATCTTCTTCCCGCTCCGGTAATTGGAATGAAGGGTGATTTCCGAGACAGATCCTGGAAAATCACGGTGGATCTGATGATCCAGAATGTTCCAGTTGCTGTTTCGCCACCGGTAGATGCTCTGTTTGACATCGCCGACCACCAGGTTGTCCAATCCGACCGAAAGGCTGTTACCAATAAGCGGCTTAAAATTGTCCCATTGCATTTCGGAGGTGTCCTGGAACTCGTCGAGCATGTAAAAGCGCCAGGTATTCCCTGCTTTTTCATAAATGAACGGGGTATCCGTACCGTCAATGATCGATTTCAGCAGCAGGTTGGAACCGGCAAGGGGTAAAATTCCCTTTTCCCGGCCTAAGGTTGAAATCTCCTGGTTCAGGTCGACCAGCACCGCTGTGGTGAACCATTCTGAAACGATCGCCCGGGCTGTAAAAAAATTCCTGCTTTCATTTTCAATATAGTCCAGCAGCCGGACTAACCGGGGCATCAATTTTTCCTCTGCCAGGCAGATGATCTCCGCATATCGCGGATGCTTCCGGGCTGCCCAGCTGGCTGAAGAAGCTGCACAGCCCGTTACCCGGGGACCTGTTTTTTCAATCCAGCTTCCCTTGGCCATTTTCTCAAGAAATCCCGCAATCCCTCCGTTCCCATAAGAAAAATCATCCAGTGTAAAACCTTCCGAAGTGTAAATATCTACGATCTCCCCTGCCTGTTTCTTCAGGTTGTTTTCAAAACAGCGGATGATGGCATGGAGCATTTTCAGGTAATCACGGTTGTTCTCCTTTTCGCTGAAAAAGCGGGTCAGATTCGAAAGCCGGCTCTGAAGTGACTCCCTGAAAAGCTCTTTCCCCAGGGATTTCAGGTCGTTCTCCACGGCAAAGCTCTGGTTGTTCCTGATTTTTTCCTCCACAAATGACTCCAGCCAGGATAACAGCGGAGAGTGGCTGTCCATCGAGGCAACCATGCGGTCGACCGCTTCCGAGATCAGGAGATCACTGTCTGCTTCCACCAGGTAGTTGGGATTTACACCGATTTCGCGGTTGAAGGCTTTCAGAATACGCTGGGTGAACCGGTCTATGGTGCTCACCGAAAAATGGTCATAGTCAAACAACAGGCTTTCAAGGGCACTTCGGGCTTTACTCCTGAGCTGAATTTCCGAAAGTCCGGTTTCCTCCTGCAATTTATCAAGGTAAGAAGTATCCAGACCTCCCGAAAGTCTGCCCAACTGGTCGAGGATGCGTTCCTTCATCTCGGCAGTGGCCTTATTGGTAAAGGTGACGGCCAGAATTTGCCTGTAATTGGAAGGTTTCACCAGAACAAGCTTCAGGTATTCCAGGACCAGCCGGAATGTTTTGCCGGAACCGGCAGATGCTTTGTAGACCGTGAGCATGGATTAGTGATTACGGTTGATAGGGATTTCCAGAGACAGAAATGCTACCGCCTATGCTGAAATTTTTGGAAACTTTGTACTCCATGAACACCGAAGCTCCCCGGACATCATACCAGCCTGATCCGGGCGGATGAAGCGGAGCATGCAACAATGAATTCACTCCAAAACTGTTACCGCCCACCCTCACTTTATCAGAAACCCGGTATTCCGCCTGATTGAAGACCGTACCTTCCATTCCGAAAGGAGAAAACAAAGAACGGGG
>CAYWTT010000405.1:0-4186 GCA_964461245.1 uncultured Prolixibacteraceae bacterium
TCCTGCTGCTGGACGAGCCCACCAACGACATTGACGTAAATACACTCCGTGCGCTGGAGGAAGGTCTGGAGAATTTTGCAGGTTGTGCCATGGTCATCAGCCATGACCGCTGGTTCTTAGACCGTATTGCCACCCATATTCTGGCATTTGAAGGAGATGCACACGTTTACTTCTTTGAAGGCTCCTTTTCCGAATATGAGGAAAACCGGAAGCGGCGGTTGGGGGATGCCTCACCGAAACGTTTTAAATACAGGAAATTGATCAGATAAGAGGTTTAAAATTGTTCAACATGGTACAATCTGGTTTAACATGGAATGCCCGAAGGGCTTTGAACAACTGTTGAACGCCCGAAGGGCTTTGAACCGCTGACTGTCGCAGGGCCTTACAATTGCGTCCTGGCAAACGGCACGGCATCCTGTCCGGTGAAATCCCCTTTCCTGAATTTGTAATAACCGGCCAAGGCGATCATGGCTGCATTGTCCATTGTATATTCAAATTTCGGGATAAAGAGGTTCCATTTTCTCTTATGTGCCTCCTTCCGCATGGCATCCCGCAAGCCCGAATTGGCAGATACCCCTCCGGCCACAGCTACATTTCCGATATTCATAAGCCTGGTTGCCCTGATCAGTTTGCCCATCAGGATTTCAATGATGGTTTTTTGAAGCGATGCACTCAGATCAGCCTTGTTCTCTTCAATGAATCCAGAATTTCCCTTCAATTGGTCACGAAGGAAATAGAGAAAATTGGTCTTTAGTCCGCTGAAACTGTAATCCAACCCTTTAATACGAGGTTTGGTGAAAATAAACCGGTCGGGATTGCCCTCCCTTGCCAGCCTGTCAATGAAAGGACCGCCTGGGTATGGCATTCCCATCACCTTGGCACATTTGTCAAAAGCCTCGCCTGCCGCATCATCAATGGTCTGGCCTATGATTTCCATATCTAAGTGATCCCTGACCAGCACGATCTGTGAGTTCCCGCCTGAAACCAAAAGACAAAGGAAAGGGAAATCAGGAACAGGATGTTCGTTTTCCGGTTCACGGATGAAAAGGGCCAGCACATGGGCCTGAAGATGATTCACCTCCACCAGCGGAATTCCCTTTGCAAGGGCAAATCCTTTCGCAAAGGAGGTGCCCACCAGCAACGAACCGAGTAATCCGGGTCCGCGGGTAAAGGCAACAGCCGATATCAGGCCGGCTGTGATGCCGGCTTGTTTAAGAGCCAGATCCACCACCGGGATTATATTCTGCTGATGTGCCCTGGATGCCAGTTCAGGAACTACTCCCCCATAGGCTTCATGAACTTTCTGTCCGGCCACCACATTCGACAGTATCGTTTCATTCCTTATTACTGCCGCGGAAGTATCATCACACGACGATTCAATTCCCAGAATAAATATCTCCTTTTCGGAATAATTTGCCGCCATATATATCGTTTCCCCAAAAATACGCTCCTGTTTAGCGCGGTTTTTGCTTACTTTGTAAAAAACGCAAATTTATCAAAAAAGGCTGGAAAATAGTACTTGTCCCTCTGACCGTGCTGTTTTTAGTACTCGCGGGGCTATACCTGGCATTACAGAGTCAGGGGGTACAGTCATTTCTCACTCACCGGCTGACCTCTTACTTTTCCAGGCATATGCATATCAACCTCCATGTGGAAGGGGTAAATGTGGCCCTGTTCAACAAGATCAGACTGGAAAATGTCTGGATCGAAGATCAGCAGACCGATACACTGGCCATGGCATCCCGGATTACCGCCCGGCTGAACAACCTGAGCTTCAGAAAAAAACACATTGATATTGAACAGATTACACTAGATCAATTCAAGGTCAATTTTAAAGTGGATTCCTCGGGTGTTAACAACTTTGATTTTCTGAAAAAGGCATTTGCAAAGGATACTCTTCCACAGGAAGCATGGAGTCTTTCCTGCCGGAATTTCAGACTGAAGAATTCTGCTTTCATTTATCAGCGTCCGCTTAAGGAAAGTTCTTCCTACAATGTGGATGATATCAATTTCCGGATAAACGGGTTCCATTACTCCCCCGACAGTCTTTCCTTCAGCCTGGCTTCCATGACCCTGATCGACAACCGGGGATTTTTCCTGAATGATCTGTCAGCCGATTTTAGTTCCCGGAAAGGAGAAACCGAAATCCGGGACATTTCTTTTCAAACTCTTAATTCGTCGGCTAAAAATGCCTTTCTGTCCATCCGGGCAGATACCCTCCCCGGGGGTATCCGGAAGAAACCCGAACTCACCCTGAAGCTCGAAAAGGCAAAGGTCAGCCTTGCCGATCTGGCCATTTTTGTTCCCTCCCTGAAAGGCATGGACCAGGGACTTGAGATCTCAGGTGAAGTCACCGGGAACCGGGATAATATGAAGGCAAAAAACCTGGTAATCCGTACAGGGAACAATACCATGGTCAATTGCGACCTGACTGTGAGCATTTTCGAAGATATTCCCGAACCGTTTCTTTTCCTCGACCTGAAAAGATCGCAAACCGATTTCCGAGACCTGAGCCGGATAAAGTTGCCTGACAGCTCAAAAGTGCGGTACCTCAGTTTCCCGGACTATCTATTCCGGGCTGGGATTGTCAGCTACCTGGGGAGTTTCACAGGTTTTCCGGGAGATTTTGTAGCTTATGGTACCATCGACAGTCAGATGGGAAAGATCAGAAGTGACCTTTCATTTGTCCCGGGCGAAAACGGGAACATCAGGTACAAAGGAAAGGTGGAAACCACAAATTTCGACCTGGGTGTGTTACTCCAATCCAAAAACCTGAAAGAGATTACCTTAAGCGGGATGGTTGACGGTTATTTCAATCGCACAAGGAACCGCATCAGCGGCAATTTTGACGGAACAGTGGCTAGTTTGCAGGCATTGAATTATACCTACCGGAATATCAGCCTGAATGGGAAAATCAACAACCGGCGATTTGATGGGAAAGCAACCGTTGATGATCCGAACCTCAACCTCAATTTTTCAGGCTTGCTCAACCTGAATGAAAAATTACCCCAGTTTGACTTCGTCCTTAACCTGAAAAAAGCCGATCTGTTGGCGCTTCATCTCGATACATTGAACCGGATCAGCAATCTTTCATTTGAAATGGCAGCCAATTTCTCCGGGAACAATCTGGATAATCTGGACGGCCTTATCCAGGTATACGACGGAGAATACACCAACCAGAACAATACCCTGCAGTTTCAGAATCTTACCGTCAAAACCCATCTCGCTGAAAAGGCAAGCCAGATTCACCTGAATTCCGACTTTTTTGACGGGTCCATTACCGGCACATATCATTTCAACTCACTGTTTGAAAGTTTCCGTGATGTGTTGGCCACTTATCTGCCAGCCCTTGGATTATCGTCCGGAGGCGGCAAAAATACAAATCAGTTCGATATCGAACTGAAATGCAAAAATCTGGATCCTCTTACCTCCGTATTCTTACCCCAATGTAAAATATCAACCCCTTTCACCCTTAACGGAAGGATAGATTCAAAACTCTCTAAGTTAAAGATGAACGGACATGTCCCTCAGGTTCAATATAATGGTGTGCTTCTCCGGAATGCCGATCTCCGCATCAATCCAGGAGAAGATGAATTGCTTTCCGACATAAAGTTTGATGAAGTGGTGATTCAGGAGGGAGTATATCTGAAGAACCTCGCTCTATCCATGAATGCTTCAGATAACCAGGTCGAAACGGAGTTAAAATGGGATAACCAGGAAAAAGTGGCCTATAAGGGAGATATCCGGTCTGATCTTCAGTTCAACAGGACAGAAAATAGCCGGCACCCACAGATAAAGATAGAGATGAGACCTTCCGAAATCACTATTTCCGATTCAGTCTGGTATCTCTCCCCTACTACAGTGATGATTGATTCAACCGACATTTCAGTGGAGGGATTTACTTTCAGCAACAAAACCCAACATATAGCTGCCAGCGGAAAAATTTCCAGGGAGAAAGACAAACTATTGACCTTCCAGTTCAACGGGATTGATCTGGAGACCATCTCCAGTTACCTGCATGAGTCATTGGAAATTAAGGGCATGATCAATGGGAATGTCGGTATTTCCGATTTTTATGGTCAACGGCTCTTTAATTCCAATCTCCATTTAACCGGTTTTGAATTCAGAAATCAATCGATCGGCGATGTGAGCCTGGTAAGCAGGTGGGATCGTGAAACCAGCCTGA
>CAYWTT010000406.1:0-4178 GCA_964461245.1 uncultured Prolixibacteraceae bacterium
ACAAAGGGATTCTGAACCCCGAGATAAGCTAAAAATAACAAGAGAATGACCAACACAATAAAAATCTTCCCTACCACGGAATATTGCCGCTTCAGATAAGCCATCGCACCTTCACGCACGTACTGGGCAATCTCCTTCATCCGGTTGGTTCCCTCCGAATGTTTCAGCATGGAATGATAAAAATACCAGGCAAAGCCCAGTGCAAGCAAAGAGGATATAGGTACTATCCAGAATAAAACACTCATAAGTTTGTCTCCTTTTAAATAAGTTGTTGTTAAAATTGGTTGATATTAATTATAATAAAGACTATCATACAAAAAATTACCCAACGTACAAATATAGTTTTTATCACCAAAAAAGATTTTTTTAAATCACTTTTTAACATGAACAGGAATTAAGTTTACGTTCTGTTAAAAATCAAAAAGCGCACCGAATTATCCTTCACGATATCAGATATTTATGTTCAACAGAAATACTGAAGATCAATCATTAAGGGGTCATGCAGATTCTATCCATTCTTTCTTATTTTTGCCCGATATATATCTTGCGGATGAAGAAGAGAGTACTTTTTGTATGTCTGGGCAATATCTGCCGGTCACCGGGAGCAGAAGCGGTTTTTTCCAAAATGGTCAATGACAGGGGATTGAATGGTCATTTTAAGATAGATTCTGCCGGAACGGGAGGGTGGCATGAGGGGGAACAAGCTGACTACAGGATGAAACAGCATGCCCTTCGACGCAATTATGAACTGACCCATTTGGCGAGAAAATTCAATCCAAATACCGATTTTGATGATTTTGACCTTATCATCGGAATGGATGATGAGAACATCGCCACACTGAAAAGATGGGCCCGCAATCAAAACGACCGTTCCAAAATTGTCAGGATGACCGATTTCTGTAAAGTTTTCAGCTATGACTCCGTTCCCGATCCATACTATGGCGGTGAAGATGGGTTTGAACTGGTTCTCGATTTGCTGGAAGATGCCTGCAGCGGACTGCTTTTCAAACTGGAAAAGGAGATCAGTTAAACATCTCTTCTGCAAAAGCTACCACACCCTCTGTTTTTTCCAGACTCTCGGTCAGACGCTGAGGATCAAGTTTAACAGGGATGTGTACATAAAAGACATACTTGTCGGTAGTTTCAGCCGTATTCCTTCTAATATCCACCGCTGAAATCCTGATCTTCAAAGATTTCAGCACCCTGCTGATTTCGTTCACCTCAGTGGTTTTCTTTTTCACGGTGATTTCGATCCGTTTAAAAATCTTATCCCTGAAGATAAATTTTTCGAAAGCATCCATAACGGAGAGTGAGAACAGGATAAACCCGAGGGCAACCGCACTGATTTTAAACAATCCTGCACCCAAAGCAAGTCCCAGCATGGCCATTGCCCATATCGAAGCAGCCGTGGTCAGCCCTTTCACATTCACGCCAAAGCGGAGAATCGCACCGGCACCCAAAAAGCCTATACCCGTCACAACCTGGGCAGCGATCCGTCCCGGGTCCCCGTTCTGAAAACCCGGATATGCCTGGGGAATGTAAATGGAGAGCAGCATCCCCAGGGTGGACCCGATACTTATCAGAATATGAGTCCGCATGCCGGCGGGCTGACTGTGGGCTTCCCGCTCAATCCCGATGAGAAGACCCGCAATAAAACTCAGCAATAAGCGTAAAGCAGCTGTTTCAAAATTGATTTCCTGGCTGTAAACAATTTCATGGAGACTCATCTTCCCGACGGATTATTCCCATTTTTATTCGAACAATACAAGCTTTCAGTTAAAATGATAGAGGAAGACAGCCACGCATTCGAATGCCGGTTTTTTATTTCCTTCTATTTCGGTCACAATGTTGATCTTCACCTTGGAGATACCCCGAAGGTTAGTGGCCGATTCCAGAAACATCCGGGCACGGATCCGGCTGTTCACCACCACTGGCTGGTTAAACCGGAGGTTCTCAATACCGTAATTGACAACCATCTTTACATTTCTGACCTCAACTACATTAAACCACAGATAGGTCAGCATCGACAAGGTAAGATAGCCATGTGCAATGGTAGCTTTAAACGGGGACTCTGCAGCTGCCCGTTCTGGATCGGTATGGATCCACTGATGATCGAGGGTGGCTTCCGCAAAGCGGTTGATCTGTTCCTGAGTGATGGTAATGTAGTCAGAGATTCCTAATTCCTGCCCCACCAGTGCCTCAAAATCCGCAAATCCATTGATTATTCTTTTTCCCATAATTTCTATTCCTGTATGTATATCAAGCTTTAAAAATTATTACATGGCTAAGTTAAGGCAATTTTGATCACATTTGCATTTTAATTTTACAGGGTGAAAAACATTTTCAAATCAACCACATTTCTGGCCATTGTGGCAGCCTTACTGTGGTCGACCGCATTTGCAGCCATCAAAATAGGACTTAAATACCAGACTCCCATGCAATTCGGCTCTCTCCGGTTCATTCTTGCCGGACTGATGGTATTTATGGTGTACGGCAAATGGCATTCTTACTGGACAGAATTGAAACGGGAATGGAGATTTATCCTGAAGATAGCTGTTATCCAGGTAGTTGTTCAGTATGGCTTGTTCTATTCAGGGATGAACCTGGTACCCGGAGCACTCGGAGCGATGATCGTAGGTTCATCTCCCCTCTTTATAGCCTTTGTGGCCCATTTTACCCAACCCGATGATAAAATGAACTGGATGAAAACCACCAGCTTCCTGGTTGGTGTGGCCGGGTTAGCCATCATCACCCTGGGCCGTCAGTCCGTTGAAATGAGAAACAACCTGGAATTGTTCGGCGTATTCCTGCTGATAGTGAACAATATGGTATCGGGTTACAGCAATGTATTGGTTTCCAGAAATAAAAAGCCCCTGTCACCCATTGTACTGACCTCTGCATTCCTCTTCTTCGGAGGGATCATGCTGTATCTGATCTCTCTCCCGGTTGAAGGATTCCAGTCCGGTCCCTTCCCTTTTGCATGGTATCTCTCCCTTTTATGGCTTGCTTTCTTATCAGCTGCTGCCTTTTCCATCTGGTTCACACTGTTGAAACGTCCCGGGGTCAAAGTATCGGAACTGAACATGTGGAAATTCCTTATCCCGGTTTCCGGAGCCGCTTTAAGCTGGCTATTGGTGACCGGTGAAAAACCAGACCTGATTTCCGTGACGGGAATGGCAGTGATTGTGCTGGCACTCATTCTCATGAACAGAAACAGCCATACCTCAGGAAAAGTGAAACATGGGAGACGACTGTGTAAAACAGACGGATTTCCTTCTATTACACCTTAAGCGGGATGTCTGTTTCCTTTGTATCAGAATCAAGGTCAGAAATGAGAGGTGAAACATAAGGCTTTAGCCCGTATGAACCATAAGAAAGGGCATTTTTCCTGTGCCTGGTATGTTCCGGGAATATTATTCTCTGCACCAGTCGCCTGCTCTTTTACATGCTTCGCCCTTGGTATTCCGGCAGTTTTACTATTTTTGAGCTTCAAAATTGCTGTCAATGATGCGTTTTCTGGTCGTTTTCCTTTTACTGAATATCACCTTTTTCCGGGCTGAACCACAAAACCAGGCCAGGAAAGTTATACCGAAAGTAGTGATCGGCATTGTGGTCGAGAATATGCGATCAGATTATATTGACCGCTTTGGCAACCGTTTCGGAAATAACGGTTTCAATAAGCTCTATGCCGAAGGAACTAGTTTCACCAGTTTCAGGATGAACCAGTTCATTCAGCACAGTGCACCGGGGACAGCCACACTCTATACAGGGGTTACTCCCTCCACGCATGGGATCATCGGCAAAAACTGGTACGACCGTGCCAAAGAGGCAGAAAGAAACTGCTGTGCTGATGACAGCTTTTCCATTGTCGGGGCAATAACCAGAACGGGTGGTGTATCCCCCGGACAGCTAAGGGCCTCCACGGTTGCCGAACAGCTCAAGCTTTTCACTAACGGGAAAGCCCGGATATACAGTGTGGCCATGAACTGTGCCCCGGCCCTGTTCTCCTGTGGATTTGCGGGAGATGCCGCATATTGGTTTGATCCTGTTTCAGGGAATATGGTCACCACGTCTTTTTATACCAACCAGTTGCCCGAGTGGGCTGTGAAATTTAATCGGCAGAACCTGGCACGGGATTATGCCAAACGAAACTGGGCCCTTTTTAAATCCCCTTCGGA
>CAYWTT010000407.1:0-4171 GCA_964461245.1 uncultured Prolixibacteraceae bacterium
AGCGCAAACGACCTGCTTTACTCCCCTGTCCTTCATCACTTCGGCAGCCAGTGCTGACCGCTCGAGCGACATCACGCGGAAGCCTCTGTTCTGAAGTTCCAGTGAATGGCAACCTGCACCCGCACCGGCATCCAATACATCTCCCCTGCACAGGTCAAGTGCCTGCCGTTCCAAAACGGGCATCAGTGTGGATGAACGGAAAAACCAGGCAGGATCAATCTCTTCGTTTTCGGTATAATTTGTATCTACTCTGATGATATCTGCCTTACCGGTGAAATGGTAATCGTAAATAGCCTGTCCAATAGGGTCGTTCATTTCAAACAGTTTGCAACGAAAATAGCTGAAAAAAAACTATCTCCTTTAACATATTCCCGTTCACTGTTCATTTTTGATTCAATTTTAACTCCGGATCCAAAAAAAAAGGCCGTTCCGCAATAGGAACAGCCCTTATTTTGTAAAAGAGAGGAAATCAGAACCTGAAACCTAAAGTAAAGAGAATTTTACTCACCTTATTGTCTAACTTGGCAAACTCAGGTGCAGGATAGTCACTGGTCTGGGGAGCCGGATAAAGAGTGGCATATTCGCTAAATGAAGATTGACGGTAGGCCACATCCAGGAAGAAACTACCTGTGGTATAGCCAAATCCGGCAGATATTACCGAGAAATTCTTGCCCGCATTGAGCTGATCTGTATTAAACGCGTTGTTGTTAAAAGCAGAGGGATAATTTTCGTACCCTGCACGCAGTGAAAAAGCATCCGTAATACGGTATTCGCCACCCAGTCTGAAATTGGTGACAGGTTTATAAATTTCATTGATATCACTGTTCTGGTCAATAAAATCATATCCGTCGCCTCCGTTTCTCAGTTTGGCAATGGAGTAATCCACATACTCCAGGTCAGCGCTGATCAATCCTTTTTTGGCTACCACGAATGCCCCGCTCAGAGTGGCTTTAAATGGGGTTACCAGGTCATAGTCGTAGTCCATCAGGGGTGATGTGACGCTGTAATTTTCCGATGAATTGTCAGCATAGGTGATAGAAGACTCCATGCCTGTTTCAAAACGATCGTTCATCTGGAAAAAGGTAGGCGTTGCCAGTGACAATCCCAGTCTCACTTCATTGACCGGTTTAAAAATGGCTCCCAGTTTAAAATTGTACCCTGTGCCATAGGTTCTCAGATGAGAGGAAAAAGAATACTGATTCACGTAAGGGATATGGTTGTTATCGTCCTTTTCCCTGAGGGTGGAAGATTCTTTATAATAAAGGTCATCGATCCCGAGGGAAGCCCCCAGATAAAACCGGTGGTTGAAATTCAGACTGAGGGCCAGGGTATATTCATCAAGCGAGCCTTCCCTGGTGATGCTTTTGCGTTGACTCTGGCCATATCCGGCATCCTGGATATCATTCCAGTAAACCTTACCTTCAGTGTCATACAGTAATAGATCACTTTGCCAGGCTAATTCCTCATAATACTCGCTCCAGTCATCAAAATTGGCATTTTCGGTTATATAATCCATAAAGGAAGCATCGGCATTAAATCCCTCAATGATGGAAATGGAATTAAAATCCTTAAGGCGGTTAAAACCTAATCCGAAGTTTACCGTGACCAGGCTGCCTGAACCACCACCCTTGGAATTGAAAGCTCCCACATAGCTGATATTATTAAATCTCAGCTTGTAATCATTTTCAGTCATGCTATTCCCGAGATACCTTGAATTCACCTCTGTCATTCCGAAATTGGGAGTAAAGGCAAACTCAGATGAGCGGTAAATACCCAGACCTGCTGGATTGATTCCTACCGCAGTAAAATCACCGCCCAGGGCTCCAAACGCATTACCCATTCCACCGGAACGGGCAGTTCCTTCAATTTTTGCGGATGAGTATCGCAAAGCGTCCACGAAATCCTGGGCACCCGACCATACAGGCAGCAGGATGAGTAATCCGATGGCTAATAAGTTCTTATTCATAGTTGTAAATATTTTTCGGTTAAATAATTTTTCTTTGATTCAGTGCTCTTCAGGAGAGCAAAATGCCAGTCCTTTTGTCGCAAATTGAACCATTTCCCTCGGTTTATCTTCTGCCGCTGTGGCTGGAAGTCGATCCTCCGGAATGGCTGCCGCCACCACCTCCGGAATAACCGCCGCCACTGCTCCCGGAACTATAATTCCCGCTGGGTGAACTGTAAGAACGGGAACTATTACTGGGCGCACTGTAGGATGAGCCGGAACTCCGGCCGGAATAGCCGCTTCCCGAAGGAGTTGAATAACTTCGGCTGGTATTCGCACCTGAACTTGAGCTGCGGTTATAGGTCGATCCGGAACGGTAGCTGCGGTCACTGCTGGAACTGCCACTCGGTCGTGAATAGACGGTGGTGCTTCTTGTTGCGTTCTTCACGGTCCCTGAAGTGGTTCCGGATGAACCCGACGGACGGCTGTACTCTTGGACGTTATAACTACTCCGGGTGGATGACCTTTGCTGGTTATACCGGGGAGTATAGGCGTTGGTGCCAGAACCCTGGATGTTTTCGGTGGCCGGACGGGTATATTGTCCCTGTGTCCCAGTGTAACGCCTTGAAGTTACTGAAGTGGATGCCGGTGTGGTCCCACTCCCTTCACTGTTTCTGCGAAGGTTGGTGATGGTGCTGTTGTTTTCGGAACCTTGGATTCCGCGGGCTTCCCTGCCTCCACCTTCCACCCCGGAAATCGACCGTCCCCTGTCGGAAGTGCCTGATACGACTCCGGTATTGGAGATACCCGTGCTTTTCAAGGAAGAACGGTCATTGGACAAGGCTGATGTACGTGACAGGCTGCCGCCGGTACCGCCACCTCCTCTGACCATGGTATTGTAATCGCGGCGTTTCCCGTAACGGAAATCGTCCCGGTCATAATAACCCCAGCCCCAGTTGTTGTAGTAAGGATAATTCCAGGCATAGCCGGGATAACCGAAGCCTCCCCAGCCCCAATAGCTGTAAGGGTTGTACCATCCTCCGTACCATCCGCTGTACCAGGGTGAATAACCCCAGCTGTTCCATCCCCAGCCCCAATCCCAATAAAGGGATGAATAAGGATAATACCAGCTGTCCCAGTACCAGTCATTCCAGTAAAATGGATCATAAAAGTAAGGACGGTGGAACCGATGAATGCGGTATGAAAAATCGATGTCACTGCCATCATAGTAGTTGTTGATCACATACTTGATTTCGTTATCGTCATAATAGACCGTGGTATCGGTAGATTCCAGATCCATCTGTTCCAGGTTATAGTGCTGTGCATCGGCATATCCGCTGGCATCCTTCCCATCAAAAATGTAGTTGTTCATGGTCTGACTGCCCTCGTCATTCCGGGTAATCTCACTGATGATCACCCTGTCGGGCGATTCAGCGGCCTTTGCTGCTGCTTTCTCAGGTGCTTCTTCCACAACAACAGGCGGCGGAACATCTCGAGGGTTGAAATATATGTCATCCACATACCTAGTGGTAACATAGGATCCGGTAGTGCATGCACTGAAAATCAGCGCAATAACCGCGGTGAAATAAATTTTAGTTTTCATTATACATCCTCCCTCTTTACATTTATTGATATTATTTGCTTATTTTGCAAGCAAAAATTTACTAAATAAAACACAAAATTTGTACCAAAACATCAATAATGGCTAAAGAATTAACATCCAGAAGTGAAAATTATTCACAATGGTATCTCGATCTGGTTATTAAAGCTGACCTGGCTGAAAACTCCGCGGTCCGCGGATGTATGGTAATCAAACCATACGGCTATGCCATATGGGAAAAAATGCAGGCGCAGCTTGATAAAATGTTCAAGGAAACAGGCCATTCCAATGCCTATTTCCCATTATTCATTCCCAAATCGTTTTTCAGCAAGGAAGCCGCACATGTTGAAGGCTTCGCCAAAGAGTGTGCCATAGTGACCCATTACCGGTTAAAAAACGATCCGGACGGAAACGGAGTGGTTATTGATCCGGAAGCCAGGCTGGAAGAAGAACTTATTATCCGTCCCACATCCGAAACCATAATCTGGAATACCTATCGCAACTGGATTCATTCACACCGTGACCTTCCCATCCTGATCAACCAGTGGGCCAATGTGGTCCGCTGGGAGATGCGGACACGCCTCTTTCTCCGGACAGCAGAATTTCTCTGGCAGGAAGGGCATACG
>CAYWTT010000408.1:0-4163 GCA_964461245.1 uncultured Prolixibacteraceae bacterium
CGGGATCAGATACAAAACGAACCGGTATCTGCTGAACACCTTGGATGAACAGGGTGAATATGATCCCCGGTTCGTGGATATGCAATCATTCATTACCTGGCAGCCGAACTCCTGTTTCGATCTCTCATTTTTGGGAAACATCGCACAGAACGACTATTATTTCGTTCCTCAGACCAGAGAAACCACCTTCGGTACCTGGAGCGCTCCCATGAATACCAAAATTTATTTCGAAGGAAGTGAACGGGACAATTTCATCACATACCTGGGCGCACTAAGTGCCAATTATCATCCCGTGAATGACCTGAATCTTAAATTCATCGCTTCTGCCTATTCTGCTTCAGAAGCTGAGACCTATGATATTCTGGGTGAATATTACCTGAATGAACTGGAGAGAGATATGTCTTCCGAGCTGTATGGCGACAGTATTCTTAACCTGGGCGTGGGCAGTTTTCTCAATCATGCCCGCAATTATCTCGATGCCAGGGTTGTCAGCCTGTCACACCGTGGAGCACTGAATAGCCGGAACCACCTTTTAAACTGGGGGTTAAATTATCAGTTCGAATTCATCGACAACACCATCAATGAATGGATTTACCGTGATTCCACCGGTTATTCGCTTCCCTATTCCGATAAGGAGGTATTGCTATATTACACCCTGAACAGCGCATTGAAACTGAATTCGCGCCGTTTTTCAGGATACCTGCAGGATACCTGGCAACTTCCATTTCAGGATGCTGATTTTTATCTCACCGGAGGTTTCCGCGTGAATTACTGGGACTTCAACAGGGAATGGCTCATCAGTCCCCGTTTTACCCTCAATTGCTACCCCAAATGGGACAAAAATGTCTCATTTAAACTTTCGGCCGGGATGTATCACCAGCCTGCCTTTTTCAAAGAGTTGATCAGTCGGTCCGGAAACATTAACTATGGGAACAAGGCCCAGCGGTCTTTCCAGGTGGTAGCCGGAACCGACTATATATACACAGCCTGGGACCGGCCATTCCGGTTTACATCTGAAATCTATTACAAAAAGATGACCCATCTGGTCCCTTATCAGGTCGACAATGTGCGCATCAGGTATCTTTCGGACATGGAATCCGAAGGTTATGTTGCGGGGCTGGACATGAAGATCAACGGGGAATTTGTCAGCGGAGTGCAATCCTGGGCGAGCCTGTCGCTCATGCGGACCAGGGAGGACATTTTCAATGACGGTCATGGTTATATTCCGCGTCCAACCGACCAACTGGTTAATTTCAGTCTCTTTTTTCAGGATTATCTTCCCGGAAATCCATCCTGGAAAATGCATATGGCAGCCTATTACGGTTCAAAACTCCCAACCGGCCCTCCCAATTCAGAACCTTGGGAAACGGTATTCCGGATGCCCTCTTACCGGCGTATCGATATGGGAATTTCCAAAGTCCTGATCAGTGAAACACGACCTTTACATCACAGTTGGGCTACCCATATCCGGGACATGTGGCTTAGTCTGGAGGTATTTAACCTACTCAATATCAACAATACCGTTTCCTATTTCTGGGTCTCAAGTAACTATGGTGATATGTATGCAGTCCCCAATTACCTGACCAGCCGGAAGATAAACCTGAAAATTTCGCTCTCCTTCTGATCGGTTTTGACTTCTCTCCTGCCCTCCTGCTCCCATATCAATTATGGGTGAAGTTTTTAAAATTTTCGGTTCGACAATCTGAGCTTCATCTGTATATTTACATAGTTGAAATTCTAATCGCATGAACCTTTCGATATTCCAGGCAGACGCCTTTGCCGAAGCGTTGTTCAGGGGAAATCCGGCAGCCGTGATCCCCCTGTCAGAATGGCTTCCAGATCAAATTCTGCAACAAATTGCCATGGAGAACAACCTTTCCGAAACTGCATTTTTTATTCCAGGCGACGGTTGCTTCCAATTAAGGTGGTTTACCCCGACCACAGAGGTTAATCTTTGCGGGCATGCCACTCTGGCCACCGCCCACATTCTTTTCAACCATTTGGGATTCCGGGAGGATACCGTTCATTTTCAGACTCACAGCGGCAGGCTTTCTGTTACCCGCCAGCAGGATCTGCTCTATCTCGACTTTCCGGTCTCACCCCTGGAACCGATTCCCACTCCCAGGGGACTTACAGCAGCATTGGGATTGCGGCCTCTGGCGGTCATGCAGGGCAGCCGCTACCTGATGGCAGTCTATAAAAATGAAAAAGAGATCAAACAGATAAACCCCGACTTTTTAACCCTTGCAAAACTTCCGTTCAATGGCATTATCGTAACCGCAAAAGGAAGCATTTCCGATTTTGTCATCCGATTTTTTGCCCCGGCCATGGGTATCAGCGAGGATCCGGTCACAGGTTCTGCTCATACCCTGCTAATCCCTTATTGGGCACAAAAACTGGGAAAAACAAGGCTCCTTTCCCACCAGATATCTGAACGCGGAGGAGTGCTCCATTGTGAAAAACAGGATGACAGGGTTCATATCGGTGGCAAAGCCGTCACCTATATGATCGGCACTCTTTTTCTGAAGGATGGATCCGCTGATTGACTTAATCTGATGGTTGACCGTTGCGCCGGGAATTCCCTTCCGGTGGATTTCATCCTGGGATTTTTTCTCATTGTTAAAAAAATGTTCATAAATTTTCCCGATTTGGGATAATTTCTTATTTTTGATGTTGAGTTATGAATCCCGGGAAAAGCCAGATGGCCATCCCGAAAATGAAACAAAGAAACTAAAGTATGGATGCCCCTTCAAAAAATGGATTTTATCGTATTTTTATTGTCGACGACAATGATATTTATGCCAAGGCATTGAAGAAGCAGATTGAGGGAAATGGTTTTGAGGTGTCTGTTTTTTATACCGGACAGGAATGCCTGGCCAGCCTGTACAGGAATCCTTCCGTCATCACCCTTGATTACAGGCTTCCCGATATGAACGGGGATGTCATATTGTCCAAAATTGTGGAACATGATCCGGATATCCATGTCATCATCATTTCGGGACAGGAAGATATAGCTACTGCCGTGAAATTACTGAAGAACGGAGCCTACGATTACATCACCAAGGGCCCCGACACCAGGGAGAAACTGACCCATATCATCCGGAACATATACAATTCTGATAAATTACGGAACGAGAATGAAATGCTCAAGATGGCTGTCAGGGAAAAATACAGTTTCCGGAAACTGATTAAAGGGAACAGCCGTCAGATTGAACAGATATTTGAACTGATGGAAAAAGCGGTGGGGACCAACATCTCCATCTCCATCAGTGGGGAGACCGGAACAGGCAAAGAATTGGTAGCCAAAGGAATACATTATAATTCCAAGAGAAAGAGCAAGCCATTTGTTGCAGTTAATGTATCGGCCATACCTGAAGGCTTGATTGAAAGTGAACTTTTCGGGCATGAAAAAGGGGCGTTTACCGGAGCTGATTCCAGAAAACCAGGGAAATTTGAACAGGCCAACGGAGGTACACTCTTCCTGGATGAGATCGCAGATCTGGATTTAAGCCTGCAGGCCAAACTGCTCAGGGTAATTCAGGAACGTGAATTGGTCCGCCTGGGAGGCAATCAGATTATTCCGCTTGATGTCAGAATCATTACCGCCACCCATAAGAATCTGCAGGAACTGGTGGCAGAGGAGAAGTTCAGAAAAGACCTCTTTTACCGCCTGATGGGGCTCCCTATACACCTTCCCCCGCTTCGCGAAAGAGGGAACGACATGGTTATCCTTGCCAAACACTTTGCGGATGAATTTTGCAGGGAGAACGGCATACCGCTTAAATCCATCTCTTCGGGTGCCAAAAGCACGCTGTTCCGATATCCTTTCCCCGGAAATATCAGGGAATTAAAAGCCGTCATGGAACTGGCCTGCGTGCTGAGTTCCGGTAAAACCATAGAAGCCGAACACCTGAACCTGGTCGGGAAAGAGCTGGTGATCAATCTTCTGGGACAGGAAAAAACATTGGAACAATACAACAACGATATTATCAATCACTTTCTGACCAAATACAACCAGAATGTAAAAACGGTAGCGGACAAGCTGAACATCGGTAAATCTACTATTTACCGGTTCCTGCAGGGTGTAAAAAATTGATGCCGGCAAGTCTCAGATCAGATTCTCAATTCCCGTGGTCTCTGCATCCGGATTAATTTTTTTAACC
>CAYWTT010000409.1:0-4149 GCA_964461245.1 uncultured Prolixibacteraceae bacterium
TTTCAGGAAATAATTCAAGTGGCTTTTCTATTATGCCGGCCGGCTCCAGGCTTGATAATGGCGAATACTCCAACCTGGGTCAATACGGCAATTTCTGGACTTCGACGGTTTATGACGACCGGTACGGATTGCTTTATTTGTGGAACCACCATGTTCACTACAACACCAACGCAGTTGGAAGAATTTATACCGTGGCTCAAAACGGCTATTCGTGCCGCTGTGTAAAGGATAAATAATGTTTTTAAAGACTTGCTAGCAAAAAATATTCACTGAAATACATCAGTCATTCAAAATCAAGCACATATGAATAAGTTAAAACAAATTTGTAAAACTGTAATTTATCTGTTGGTTTTTCTAACACTGACTTACACAACAACAGCGCAGACTACAGAAGAGAATCAACCTGCAAAAAAGGGTTTGGGATCGAAACTGAGACAAATAAAATTGCCCGAAGGGATTGGTCCCAAAATTCCGGGAATGAATAAAAATTCAACAGAAAAAAACGTACAGGCGGAGGAAGAACAGGATCAAACAGATGAACAGCCACAGTTTGACGAAGATGAAGACGACCCGGATAAAATGATGGAAAAAATGATTCGTCAGTTGGGACACGACCCTGAAAAGGTGGAACAAATGATGAATGAAGAAGGAGCAGAAGCCGATCCAAAAGCCATCCCGGAACCCGACCAGAAGAATTTGGCTGATATTAAACCAACTCCCCGCAATCTAGATGAATTGATCGTGTATTTGAAAAAGTTTGACTCGGGTGCCGATCAGGTCATAAGTCCTGAAGCAAAGCAAAAAGCAAGTCCGCACCTGAACAAAGGGCAGCAAACCAAAGAAGTGGCCTATATGCTTTGGATGAACGGGCAACAGGAAGCCGCTGCTTATTTGATGTTGAAAGCTGCTGTTGCCGACCCCAAAGATGAACTTCTACTGAGTAACCTGAGTGCGGTGATAACCATGGCCGGTTATGCTGATAAAAGTATCCCGGTTCTCGAATACCTCCATAAAATGAACCCGCAAAGTTCCATTATAAACAACAACCTTGGGCAGGCCTGGCTTAGTCTTGGTCGGGTGGCAAAAGCAAAACCACTGCTCGAACAGGCCATCAGGGAATATGAACAACATCCTGAAGCCAATCGCAGTCTGGCCCGAATTGCCCTGAAAGAGAATAACACTGCTTTGGCAAAAAGCTATCTGAATAATGCCCTGAAAGGAGGTTTTTCGCAAGAAGCATACTATGAACTGAAAGATATGAATACCAACCGCATGGTTGATTTAATTGAAACCCTCAGGTTAAACCATAAACAGTTTTACAAGGGTATTGCCATTACCAGGAGATTTATCATGCCCACCATGCCAGGCACTATTAATCAAGCCATTACCAAGGAACAGGAAATTGAGGATTTTTTCAAGGGAATTGAACTTACCATTGCCGATATCAATTCAAAAGTTCCGGCTGGAACTAATAATATAATTGAAAGCCAGCAAAAAATTGCCATGCAAATGGCCGCTAACGCAAAGCAGATGAACAGTCTTGACGATGTAAAAAAGCAAGCAGAATTGTTTTCCAAAGTCTGGAATCCGTTCAAGCTGCAGGCCCAGGAAATGCTCATGGCAGAACTTGACGATTCCTACGCAACCACTTTCAGAAAAAGAATGAAACAATTGGACGATTCAAGAGAAATGAAAATGCAGGAGCTAAATGCATCGTTCAAAGCCAACGAAAGAGAAATTCAGGAAATGGAGAAAAAACTTTCGAAAATGGAAACCGGGGAAGGCGAAAGTCCGGCAGTTCAGGCGCTGGAAATGCAAATATGTGCGGCAAGGAAAAAGTTAAATGAGGTGTCAGTCGAGAAAGTTTCAGCCATAAACAATTCATACGTGCAGGAAATGGAATCCCTTGCTTTTCAACGACTACAGGAGCAAACCTACTGGTACACCCTCTATTTGCTGCCACAGAATCCGGCAGAACAAACCTATCGTCTTTATGCCGATTATCTGGCTACAATTTCGCGGTTAAAGAGTTTTTATCCATACCCAGTTCCTCCGCTTTACACAGGGGATGGTTGCGAAATCAAACAACACGCAAATGTTACTCCGCGCGGAAAATTGTCATCATGGGAAGACACGCATTGTGCCACATACTGGGACCTTGACTTTCACCTCATAAAAAGCAAATTTACCTGTAAAGAGGTAACAATTTCAGCAAAAGTATATGGTGTTGAATTTGGAGGGGGTCAGAAATATGATCCTACAACCCTTGAAACGATTGAGCACTCTATTATTTTCGGTGGCAAAATCGGGAAATCAAGTGAAAAAGTAGGTAACGCTCTCGCAGTAAACGTAAGTGCGGGTGCAGTTACCACGGTCAAATTCGATGGAAACTGGAATGTTAAGGATATTATAGTGAAAGCATCGGCAGGAGCGGAATTGGGAATAAATGTTCCAAAATCAACAGATCCGAATGACAGCGGGCTGGACATTCGACAGGCTGCATCAGTTGGGGTTTCGGGCGGTTATGAATTATCGATTTTAAGCGGATTCAGGGGTACAGCACCTAAAGTAAGCACGGTAGGAAACATATTTAACAGGTAAAATGAAAAGAACGGTTATACTGATATTTCTGCTACCATTGCTGGCATTTTCACAGGAAATGCCCTGCAATGAGGACAGTTTTACTCCGAAATGGATTGCTTTCCCGGATTATTCGCAGGATTTTTACAGGCATTCAACACAAGGGAGTAAACAGATGAAAGCCTTCAATTTCTCCAAAATGAAACCTCATTTGAATGAGGCACTCAGTTGGACAAAGGAATTAGCAACTGGCATCAAACGCTCCAAAGAAGCAAAATATCAGTTTGAAATGTATTATGGCCCCGGAAATCCCGAGGAACTTTTCACCAATGCCTGGTTTCTTGCCACCGGACGAAACGGAGGGTATTCGCTTAGAATCAAGCTTCACGATATTGTATGCAGGCCTTATGGAGTGGCAACGGTTGATGGTCCGGCTGAAATTATTGTGAGTTTCAATTCACTCCACAAATTGGCCGAAAGTATTACAACGAATGATAAATCGGGAGCTTCAGTCCCAATTCTCGTTAACGGGAAACCGCTGTACCTGGTACCCGAACCTAAGAAATCGGACAAGAATCAGGATTATTATGAATTTCCGGGCCCGGTGCCCGATTACGTTGTCAATTTTGCGCGCTGGGAATTTATCGACGCCTTTGTAATCCGCAACAGCGATAAACCCCTTTTTATACCAGTCACGCGAAAGGAATTTCTGGAACACTATCTGACAGAAATAGAAAATAAATACAACGAAGAAAAGAAAATCATCTTTGAAAATACCCAGGCAACGCCCTCGGAAGAGATTGAAAAGGAGCGTGAAGCAAGAATTGCTGAAATAAAAAAATTCACCGAGCAGGGCGCTTATGGTTATTCAGCATCAAATCTCGAACACAGAATTAAAACAGCGAACGAATTTTTTGACAACAAAAAATCAGAAGAGGTTGATAAAATCAAAAATCTCACAAAAGAACTGGATGAGAATTATGCTGAAAGTGTCAGGTTGATAAAAGATTACCTCGTAAATAGTCCGACTTCAGTACTTGAAAAGTCATTCAGAAAAGTGCCGGCAACATTCACTGATCCGCAATCGGTTAAACGAATTCTTACAGAGCTTGACGATGCACCGGGCATGCGAATGTGGGGACAGAACACCGAAGTCTGTTTTATTAACAAGGATTATTTTGACAGTACTTTGCCCAATGAGGTTCCGCAACTAATTGTAATTGAGTTTGTAAACAACGAATACGTGCACGAAAATCTGAAGATTTTAGTAAAAAGAATTTATGAGAAAAACGACTTTTCAATTCTGTCTCAAATGCTCAAACAGTAATACAAAAGAACAGCTACAGAATGAATTAAATTGCAAAATATGAACCGACAGATAATATTGTTATCACTTTTCGTGCTTAAAACTGCTTTAACTGTTTTTAGTCAGTCAACCGAAAAATTCGATATTGCCGGTTATTCAGCGCCAGCTGGCTGGATAAAGGAATCAGGCGATGGTTTTGTTGCATACACCATCAACAACAATGCAAACAATGAATACGCCCGCATCCTGATTTTTAAAAGTCT
>CAYWTT010000410.1:0-4148 GCA_964461245.1 uncultured Prolixibacteraceae bacterium
CCCTTGACCAGCTCATCGCGTTTATGAAAAACAACCCGGTCAACATAGAACTGGCTTCCCATACCGATTCAAGAGCAGATGATGATTCTAACCTGGAGCTTTCCTTTAAACGGGCTGAAACAGCAGTTCGTTACATTGTTATGAACGGGATCAATTCGAACCGGATCACTGCCAGAGGCTATGGAGAAACCAGACTGGTCAACCATTGTTCAAACGGCGTGGCTTGTTCCGAAGCAGAACATCAAGCCAACCGGAGAACGGAGTTTACTGTTACCTCCCTGAACGACGGATCGAAGGATATCGAAGCGTTTGATGACTCACCCTTTAAAACCGGGGATCTGGTTCCCGTCCAATTGCTGGGTGCCGATTTTTTCAAAAGTTGTTTCAGCTCTCTGATTTCACCTGCTCCGACATCGGTAACCCCTGTGGCTCCGACTGAAAAGAGCGGTGCTCCTGAAACGAAAACCGAAGTTTCCCCAAAGCCGGCCCCGGGTAAAGCGGGGACTGCTATTGTGGCGGTTAAGGATAAAGACAGCTACTTTGCTGTTCAGGTTTTTGCCATTCAGATCTCTCAGAGCGCCGGGAAACCCGATTTTAAAGGGGAAGAACCCGTAAGCAGCAAAGAAATGGGGGGATATACCAAATATTACATTGGCCGGTATGCTGACTTTAATACCGCCCAGACTGAGAAAAGAAGGCTCGAGAAAAAGTTCCCCGGAGCGTTCATCGTCGCTTTCAAAAATGGAAAACTTGTTCCGGTAAACGAACTGATCAATCAGGCTAAGTAATCTGAGGCAGCATATAATCCTTCCCTGAATCTACCTGCATCGATCTGCGCATCTTTGCAGGTAAATTTTTTGCGGGGTATGATGAACCGTCTGCGGGTTTTGTTGCTTAATCCTTTTCACGGCCTCCAAATCTTTTTTCAAATTGTTTGGAGGTTTCAAAATGGGAAGTAATTTTACACGGTTTGATTGATAAGGTGCTATAAGGCGACTAAAATAACTGAACAGTAATGGATATTCTTTTCTTCCTGAAGTTTCTGAAGTTTTGCTTAGTGGGTTTTTCCGGAATGATCATAGATTTCGGAATCACGTGGGTACTGAAGGAGAAAGCCGGAATCAACAAATATATCGCTAATTCCACAGGGTTTATTCTTGCAGCCAGTTCAAATTATTTCTGGAACCGCATTTGGACATTTCACAGTGTGAATACCCAGATTGCTGCTGAATACACCTCCTTTATCCTGATCTCTCTGGTCGGTTTGGTTATCAATAATCTGATCATCCTTCTTTTTTCCGATAAACTGAAAATGAATTTTTACCTCTCCAAGCTGATTGCCATCGGGGTGGTCACGGTCTGGAATTTCCTGATGAATTATCTTTTTACATTTAATCTCATCAGAAAATTCCTTCTAGTGGATCTGTTGCGGAAAATGACAGCGTAAAGGATGTCCTGACAGCATTTCGCAGAATTCATGAACAGCGCCCGGAGAAGACGATAGTTTTTCGGGGGATGATATTTAAAATGTGTAATCAGATAGAAAAATGAGCAGTTTTCTGAAAGTAAACAGGCAGAATCTTCCGGATGTAGTTATTGTCGTGGTGCTTTTTGCAACGGCATTTATCTGGAAATTTTTGTTTATCGGTGTCCGGGATGTTTGTATTGATGAACCTTTTACCATTTTTAACGCACAGAAAGGATTAAAGGAAATTTTGCTGCTGCCGACACAGAATGAGCCTAATCCGCCGCTGTTTATGTTCATTCTTCATTTCTGGGTGAAATGGTTCGGAATCTCAGCTGCAACTGTCCGGATTGTACCGTTGTTTTTCAATGCGCTTACTCCCGTGTTTTTGTACCTGACTGGCAAAAAGCTGTCAAACCACCTTGGTGGAATGGTGGCAGCCGGACTGTTCATTCTTTCTTCCTATCAGTTTTATTTCGGGATGGAAACCCGCACCTATTCGCTCCTGCTTTGTGCGACTGCTGCTACCCTTTATTATCTGTTTTCATTATTGAAGAATCCCTCGGGGAAGGGATACCTTGCCGGACTGATCCTTACCAATATAATTCTGGTATATAGTCACTACTTCGGATGGTTTGTCGTGTTCATGGAATTTGTCACCGGATTGTTGTATCTCAAAAACCGGGAGGCATTCAAAAAAATATTCCTGGCCGTGGTGGTGGCCGGAATTGCATTCATCCCCATGGCGGTTACCTTCGTAAGACAGTTTTTTATTTCAAAGGAGCAGACCTGGGTTAAACCCCCCGAAAGATCGGCATACTGGCGCGAATTAATCCTGTTTTTAAACAATCCACTGGTCATAAAAGTAGTAGTGGTGGTTCTGCTTGTGGGATTGGTTGTTTTCCTGACTGGAAAGAACAAAAAATTAGTACCGTTGGATTTGGCGGCCATTTTCCTATTCTGGCTCTTGCCTTATACCCTGATGTTCTTTGTGTCATCGAAAGTGCCGATGTTTGAGAACCGATATGTGATGTACAATTCGATAGGTCTTTATCTGAATATCGGTTTCCTGACCGGTCTCTTTTATTCGCGTTGGAAATTTCTTTTACCCGTCGCCTCCGCGGTCATACTGTTAACCATGGGCCTGAAAATGCAGACCAATCTTCAGTTTATTGCCTACCGCGAAACCCAAAAAGCGGTCCATTTTGTTAAGGAAAGGCATGATGCATCGATGTTGACCCTGGTTTATCCTCACTGGAACGATTACGAATTTGCCTACTATTTCAACCAGGAGATTTTTAAGGATGTGACAAACTTTGAGCCCCGACTCCGGGATAGCATGGTTTATCAGGTATGGGGGCTGGATGATGCGAAAAATTATATCGAGAAGTTCAGGGACAAAAACATTCTTTTCTTCCGGGGCGGAAACGGATACAAGGAGATTAACAACTATCTGGATTCCTTGTACCTAAGGACCGACAGCGTTTATTTCCCTGATTGCTATTATATTTATTCCTACCGGATCAAATAGGCCATCCGGCAATATTGAAATGAGGTTGCTGCAATTAAACTTTTCAGTCAACCTCATTTTGAGGACTATTTACTTCGCAACCGGATTCATTTGGCCTCAGGTTTCTTCATTTTTTTATACCACAACATGGAACCGATGAAATAGTACTCATCCTCTTCGAGGGCGGAGACATCTGCTTCTTTGCCGGAATCATAAGGGAACCAGGGCACCAGCATGTCGTCGCCCGGTTTCCAGTTGACAGGTGTGTAAAGATTGCAAGACTTGACCTCCTGCAGCGCTTCCACAGTTCTGACAATCTCTTCCATATTCCGTCCCACGGTGGAGGGATAAAAGAAAACCGACTCAATAGTGTTTGAAGGTCCTATGATATATACCCCCCTGACATCTTTAGTGGTGCTGACCGGATAATGAATCATTCCATACATTTTCGCCACTTTCATCTGGCTGTCGTCTATCAGGGGAAAAAAGATCTCGGAAGGCTGTTTCCCCCGTACAAGGATTTCTTTGATAGATTTTATCCAATCCAGATGTCTCTCCCTGGTGTCGGTTGAAATTATCGCTACCCTGATACCCAGTTCATCAAATTTTTTTTTCATCCTGGTAAGTTCGATGAGCTCAGAAGTGCATACAGGAGTAAAATCCTGCGGATGACTGAACAAAATCTTCCAGTTGTTCCCGAAATCTCCCGGAAAACTGAGTTTACCCTGTGTGGTCTCAGCAATAAAGGAAGGAGCCTGTGAACCGATCAGCGGAATGCCTGATCCATTCATTTCCTGCGCTCTCAGGCTGTAAGACAGCATGAGAATCATACCCGTCAAAAGAATTCTTGTTTTCATGTTCTGCTCATTTAAAAACGTATGACCAATTTACGCCATTTATTTTTAATTGGTCTTAATTAAATAAGAAAAAAATATATTTTAATCTTAAAATAAAAGCTCTTGATATGCAGAACATGTAAAAAAGTTGAACAACAGTAAGATAAGGGATATGAAGAAAAATGAACAATCGGCAGAACTGTTCAAAACCATTCCGGTTAATCCGCCGGGCAGAGAAGGTTATGGGTGGTCGGTGCGGAAAGGATTTGCGGGTAATCCCTCTGAATTATAGAGGTTCACATCGTCTGGATTGTTAGCCCAGCCATATCGCAAAGCC
>CAYWTT010000411.1:0-4138 GCA_964461245.1 uncultured Prolixibacteraceae bacterium
CTCAGGCCCCTGGTGGGCTGCTTTATATGTCGACATGCAAATACTGTCGGAGACCACTTTTGCCAGGATTTCATCATCGGTGATGGCGGGCAGCTCAAATTCCTCGAGCCGCAGATCATTCTTCCCGTATAACCTTACTGCTTTTGTTTTCATTGTTCTTGATATTTCTCTGGTTTGAATTTTCTCAATGGATTTTCTCCCTAAAAATAGGTCAAATTTTCACTGTCCCTTCACATTTTTGATCCGCCGGCACCGATCTTTACATGTTGTTAAGATTGGTCGTTTCTTTCAGTGAAAACAAGGCCGTTTTCAAAGTAACTTTAAAAAAAACAATAGTTTTGCCTATAAGAAAACGTTCGTGTTTTCTTTTTGTTTGCACAAACCAAAAAAATGAAAAATATCACATATGTCAAAAATAATTACAGTTACTTTAAATCCGGCCATAGACCATATCATTCATATTGACAAATTCGAACAAGGGGAGGTTATCCGTGCCAGGCAATCTTCCTTGGTGGCTGCCGGGAAAGGCATCAATGTGGCACGGACCATCTCCTGTCTGAAGAAAGAAGTGACGGCTTTTTGTTTTGTGGGTAATAATGAAGCATATCTGTTTAATCAGCTGGGATCGGAATTTTACAAAATTGTCCTCTTTCCGGTTGACGGACCTACCCGTTCGAATATCACCGTGGTGGAACCCAACCATAAGCTGATCACCCATTTGCAGACCAACGGCTTTGAGCTGAGTGAAGTACAGCTGGAGCCTTTTACACAGCAGTTGGGGCATTTCATTACATCGGGAGATACAGTGGTTCTTTCGGGAAGTGTAGCCAAAGGAGTTCCTGATGATTATTACAAACAGCTGATCGCTATGTGCAACGGGAAAGGTTGCCGGGTTGTCTTTGATTCAAGCGGAATCATGCTCAAAAAGGGTATTGAAGCAAAGCCTTATGTGATCAAGCCGAACATTGCCGAACTGAAAGAGCTTTCAGGCAGCAACCTCCCCACATTGGAAGAAATAATCAGGGAAGCCGGAAAGATAAACGAAATGGGAGTGGAACTTGTTTTCATCTCCAGGGGGGGTGAAGGCGTCATTCTGACCAGGAGGGGTGATGCCGGTTATTGGACCGCGAATGTTCAGCTTCCTTCCGGTGAACACGAGGGGGATGAAATCGGATGTGGCGATTCCATGATCGGAGGGGTTGCACTCTCCATTTCCGGGAATTATCAGACAGAAGATATTATCCGGATGGCGGTTTCTTGCGGGGCAGCCAATATCCTGAGCAAGGGACCGGGAGTTTGCCGTCCGGTTGATGTGGAGAGCCTCTTCCGCCAGGCAGAGGTCAGATACCACAATAAGTAGAAGGGATCGCCGGTTCAGACCGGGACCCCTTCTACATACTGATGATTTTGGCAAACAAAACTAAAATTAAAGAACAACTATTGAGTTCACTCAGGAAAATGTTTCTGCATTTTCGAAGCAGATTCACTATTGCCCATTTGCTTTTTTGTCCAGATGCGGGATATACCCCGTATTCCAGGTCAGCGCAAAGAAGAGGATGGCGGCCACTCCGGTTCCGATAAAAGTAAGGAAGGCCGTGTTCCATCCGGTGTGGGTTACGATGTAACCGATTCCCCAACCTGAAAGAATTGTACTCAGATATCCGAAGAAACCGGTAAGTCCGATTGCCGTGGCCGCAGCCCTTTTGGTTACCAGGTTAGCCACTATGATGCCAACCAGTGCCTGAGGACCATAAATAAAAAAACCGGTTATGCATAACAAAGTTCCGTATAAGAGGGTGCTTTCGTCGGGCAGTTTCCAGAAAAGGAATACTGCCATTGTGCAGATGGTCATATAAATGACGGCAGCTCTACCGCCACGGCCTTTGAAAATATGGTCCATCATCCAGCCGCTCGAAAGCATTCCCAGGATTCCGGAAGCCTCATAGGCTGCGACCAGCCATCCGGCTTTTTTCAGTTCGATCCCTTTCATTTCAGTCAGAAAGGTAGGACCCCAATCGAGCATGGCATAACGAATGGTGTATAATGAAAAGGTGGCCAGACACAGAATCCAGATCATCGGATTTCCAAACACTTTTTTTTGCACGAAACTCTTGAAATTCAGATCCTGATCCTGATGGCTTTCTTCGGGGATTTCCCGCTTGTATACCTCCACAGGAGGTAAGCCCAGTGACTGTGGTTTGTCTCTTAACCTGTTGAAAATGAAAAAAGCGCCTAAAATGGCCAGGGCAGCAGGGACGAAAAAGCAGAATCTCCAGTCATAGACCACCAGAAAACTGTTCAGGACAAGGACCAATCCGGCGCCGATCGAATGGCTTGAGTTCCATAAGGCAAATTTAAACCCTCTTTCTCCGGGAGAGAACCAGTTGGTGATGGAGTTGGCACAAGGAGGGAATCCCATTCCCTGGAACCATCCGTTCAGCAACCAGATGATGCCAAAGGCCAGTACACCGCTGCTCAGCCCGAAAAGAATGCTCATCACGGCTGACATAAGCAGGCCCAGGGCCATGAAATAGCGTGGATTGGTATTATCACCCAGGAAACCGTTCAAAAATTTTGAAACCCCATAAAGTAATCCGTGAAGGGTAAGAAACAATCCCAAATCCACTTTGGAAATGCCCAGATCGGCCTCAATAGCCGGCATGGCCACCGACAGGTTCTTCCTGACGAAGTAAAACAGGGCATAACCGATGATGGTGGTATACATGATCCTCGTTCGCCAGTAGCGGTAGAGGTCGTTCAGTTCCTTTTCATCGGTGATGGTCTGTTCCTTTTCCGGGGCAGGTCGTAAAAATTCTGTTAAACGTTCAATTTTCATTCCTGTTTTTATTTAACCTTTCTTTTCAGGCAACCATTGCGGTAAAGAAGTTCCCTCCACAATTGATACCCTTCAAGCGAGAGATGAAGTCCGTCGTAAGTCAGTCCGGAAGCCAGTTTTCCTTCTTTGTCACAGAAAGCGGTATGCAAATCGATATAATTTACGTGATATTCCCGGGCCACTTCTTTCAAAGCACGATTGATCTCCAGTACTTTGTTACTTTTTCCCGCTATGCTCTTGTGCTGGGGAAATGAATCGTTAACCGGTAGAATGCTTTGCAGGAATATTTTAGTGCCAGGTGATCCGGCCTGTACCCTTTCAATGATTTTTTTGTGATTTCGGATGATTAAACTGTCGGGTACATTACGCGTGATGTCGTTGATACCGATCAGAATAAACAGTTTTGCCGGTTTGCCATCAATAACTTCCTGGAGCCGCTGAAGTACGCCAAAGGTAATATCTCCAGAGATCCCTCTGTTGCGTGCATTGGGCTCTTGCAGCAATTCATACCAGTCAACGCCAAAAGTAATGCTGTTGCCCAGAAAGACGATGTCTTTGCTGCTGTGCGCAAAGCTTTTAAACTGTCTGGTCAGCAACGGGTAGGTTACCGGCCTGTAAGTGCTGTCCCAGCCGGCAACCAGATCCTGAGCTGAAACCCAATTCCCTGCGGACAGGAGGATGAGTATGATCCCCATCCATTTGGTCATTCTGTTCATTTCTTTATACTATTTAAGGTTTTTAAAATTGTTTAAGACTGATAAATTAATGGGTTTTTATCCAATTCCCAAAATCGATCTGATTTCCCCGAAGTTGCTTTTTTCAACAATTTTTTCTGCCAACTTACGGGCTTCAGCCAATTTGGTTTGGCTGATCAGGTATTTGATCTCCGGGATGTCGGCCGGAGCCAAGCTGAGTTCTTTCAAACCCAGCCCCAGTAAAAGTTCTGTAGCTTTAGGATTTCCGGCCATTTCACCACACATCCCAACCGGGATACCCTGAACGGCAGATGCTTCCACCACCGAACGGATGCTCCTGAGTACAGCCGGATGAAAGGGATTGTACAGGTTCGACACCCGGGGATTTAACCTGTCGACGGCCAGCGTGTACTGGGTGAGGTCGTTGGTCCCGATGCTCATGAATGCAGCTTCGGCAGCTAAATCCATGGCAATCATGACGGCTGCCGGAGTTTCCACCATGATCCCAGCTTCGATATCCTCATTAAAGGCCACCCCTTCATTCCGAAGTTCATTTTTGCATTTCTCCACCCATGACTTTGCCTCGCTCCACTCTTCCAAGGAAATG
>CAYWTT010000412.1:0-4136 GCA_964461245.1 uncultured Prolixibacteraceae bacterium
GCAATTTTTGATTTATCAACCTCCATCCGGGTATATAAATAATCAACCACCCGCGAAGCCCCCCAGGCACGACGCATTAAACAGGAAAAGTCATATCCGGGAAACAGCGCTTGATAGTCTTGCGTATCATCGTGCCCATCGGCAGCCGCATAAATACAAGCCATATATCCGCGACGCAATGCCAGTTGCGCCCAATTCCGGTGAGTCCACTGCGTCATATATACAGGGAATGGCCCCTTCCCCGGAGGAATCAACAACTCGCAGGTGATTTTCCCCTTATATTCCGGACCAAATTTAACTTCAACAACTTGAACATGGACCCCGCTTTCGTAATGGTCTTCAATGACTACCGGTTTAACATTCGCAGGAGCAGGAGGCCGTTGTCCGGAAATCCAATGTTGATATTCTTTCCGTATCCACTCTTTTTTTTGCTCCCATTCAGCAAGAGTAGCAATTGGATTCCCATTCAAAAGCAAGGGATCAGGCAAATCGTAACAAGATGGTATCTTTGAAAAATAGGGAGGCAGTTCACCTGTTCGTTTTTGCCAATCGCTCCAGGTACTATCCTGAAAAGTAACCCGCAAACTCGTTTCGGCACGGTGGTCGCGGGGATCATTGATTTTTAATTGCTCCTTTAAATATTGTTCCCTGCGATTCCGTTCCGGTTGAGCAAACGACAGAACAACACAAAAGAGCAATACGATATTGCAGGATAGCATTTTTTTCATGACCTGTAATAAATTACATGACAACGGTTATCACATCATCCAAATCTGTCCTCAATTCAGACGGAACTTTGAACTTTATATATCCATTCCAGAATTTAAAAGGTACAGGCTCTCCCGTTCGTAAATAACTTACAGACTGGGGACGTTGGTCTGTTTTCAATGACACCTCTTTATTAAACTCAGGCAATAAATGCAGGTACCAGACATTCCCACATGTTGTGATCATCACATTGCTCCGTTCCATACCCGGTGAAGGTCCGGCTCCAATAACCGATTTTCCGGTGTGTTTCATCCATTCCGTAAGGATTGCCAAATTTTTATAATAGTTTGGGTGCATGTCTCCATCCGGACCAGGGCTTGCGTTCGCCAAAAAATTCCCGCCTAAAGAACGGCTGGCTACCAGATGTTCGAGGAACCACGAAGGAGATTTAAATTTTCCATTCGTTGCATATCCCCAGCTCCCTTTTGTCCAGATATCGCAATGGTCCCACCAGGTGGCAGGCACATAGGTAGGCTTCACACATTCAAAGCGGGTTGCAAAATCGCCTATACGGGCGCCATTGCCTTCAGGATCATCAGGATTAACCACTCCCGCCCACCGGTCATTAATTACAATACCGGGCTGCAACGAACGAATCCAGGCATATACCTTCTCCGTGTGCATATTGCTGATTCCATGAAAATACATGCCATCGAACCACAGCACATCGATTTTACCATAGCTGGTCAGGATTTCTTCCAACTGCTTCATTACGAA
Organism: uncultured Prolixibacteraceae bacterium; assembly: GCA_964461245.1. Classification (GTDB taxonomy): domain Bacteria; phylum Bacteroidota; class Bacteroidia; order Bacteroidales; family Prolixibacteraceae; genus UBA1413. Next base: position 1,486 of record CAYWTT010000412.1, read on the forward strand.
AGCAAAAAAACGTTCAAAGTTTTGTTGATTGGCAAGCTGATCAACAATGGGAGGCACTTTGTCCCTTGTTTTGACATTGAATTCCTTCGGGTGCATAAATCCCGGATAATGCCAATCCTGTGGAGAAAAATAAAATCCAACTTTTAAGCCGTTGGCTCGGCAAGCCTCAATGTATGGTTTCAACAGGTCGCGTCCATTTAAATATTGTCTGGTACTAATCCCGTATTTCGAAGGCCACAACGCATAACCATCATGATGTTTGGTTGTCAGTACGGCATAATTAAAGCCAGCGTCCTTTGCTGCTTTCAGCCATTTGTCAGGTTCGTAATGTTGGGGATTAAAACGTTTGGCCAGCTTATAATATTTGTCGGGCGGCGAATATTTTCCGCCCCATTTGTAATTTGAGATCATGTCCCACGAAGGTTGCGCACCAACAACACTGTGAATTCCCCAATGCATGAAAAGCCCCAGGCTTGCCGATGGGAACCATTGCGCATCGGGATGCGGGTTAGGCATTACCACTTTCCCCATAAGCGGAGCTGCGATAATCTGTTTGGCCCATTCAATATCTGTTGGTTCGATAATATAAGATTCAGGATAAGCATTTAACTGGGCTGAACCCAGCAAAACCGACCATGCGACAAAACATAATAAAAGGACAATCTTCTTCATGATAATAATTGTTTCAAAACAGATCAATCAATCTACGTAAAACGCTCATGACAGAAAAGCACCTAAATATGGGGAACAGGTGACACGGATCTTGAGAATCAAGCGACGAACTCTTCATTAAAAAACCACATTTTTAATTTAGAATCCGACTCATCATTATATTTATAAACCGGTTCAACCCGGATTCCGGGATTGGTATCTTTCTGAAAAATGATCCAATATAGCTGTGGTTACTTTTCAACAAAAAAGAAGCAGAAAAGCAAAACAGATGGATTTCATGGAAACATTACTGTTTTTTGAAATGGGAATCAGCAAAATCCATAAAACATTGCCAATCGTATAAAGTCACATCATGTTTCCCTGTTCGGATATGGTAGCCGATGGTCCCTGTGACAGGATGGTTTACAGGTGGCATCATTTGTGAAGGAAATCCCATTTCCCCTAAAAATTTATATACAGAAGAAGCTGCAACACAAGAAAGGTATTCACCCTTTGGATCGGCCCACAAATCTTTTTCGGCACTGGCCACATAAACCGGACGTGGAGCAATCAGGGCTAATAACTCGTGTTGATCGACCGGTAAAAGATTTTCTTTACCGGCATATTTACTGAAGTTTTCACAGAACCAATATGGAATATTCGCTTGCATATAATCAAGGGGTTCACCATAAATTCTTTTTGTCAGGGCCGCTCCGACACGTCCTGAATTGTTCGAGATCACAAGAGCAAATCTCTGATCGGAAGCTCCGGCCCACAGCGCAGTTTTTCCCAGACGGGAATGTCCGATGAGGGCAACTTGCTTCGCATTAATCGCTTTGTTGGTTTCCAGATAATCCATTACACGCGACAGGCCCCATGCCCACGAAGAAATTTTTCCCCACGATGTACGATCGCGTTGTTCGTCAAACAAACGATGAACGCCGTTTTTAAACTCATCCCTGTCATCCGGATCGATATCTCCGTAATTCAGAGTAACAATTCCATACCCCCTGGAAAGGATCTCTTTTATGGGCCACCGCGAAACAAACAAACCACGTGAGCCTTCGGTAGCTTTGTGTTCCGTTATCCCGTACTGGTCATTGTTGCGCACCCATCCCGGAGTAAGGGTGATGTCCGGTTCGCTGGTTATGGTATGGTTTCCATAAAAATTATACCCCAGAAAGACTGGAACAGGCTTGGGGGAATGGGGAATATAAATCAGCAGCAATGCATTTATCTGATTGTTCCCGTTTTTAATATGGAGCATTACTTCTTCCCGGGTTGCCAGTCCGTCAAAAACATTCTCCTTTCGTGAAACTGGCGTAACCTCAACTTTACCATGCCATTGGGGGATGATGCCATAAATTTCTTCGCTGAACATTTTGTAAATCTCCGCTCTTCGTTTGTCCCAATCGTGTTTGGTAACAACCCTGGTCCCATCATTGAACAGTAAAGGATCAGGCAGGGTGTATGCCGGAACTTTTGATTCGTCATAATTGCCGGGGTCTTGTTGCGCCACGACTGAGGATAGTTCCAAAACAAAAAGGATAAGGAAAATTGATAACACCTTCCTACATAAGAATTTTATCATTCTGACTAACACTACATTTCTTTCTGTCATACTATTTCAATTCGTTAACCGTATAAAATGACTAAATCCTTTTTGATATCGGTTAACAAAACAAGCTTTTTCTCTATCCCTGGTGAGCATGCCGAGACCATTGGAAGGGGAATGTTGGTCCGCATTGATGTAATAATATCAAAAGATATTAAAAGGAGAAGAAACAACAACCTGTCATTTCCAGGTGACCTGATTGTTGTTCTTTATGGCGCCAGAAGGGAAAGGATGTTCCTGGTCGAAAGGATAAAGTGCCTGCTGGTCTTCAATTACAATACCTTCTTCACTGAATGTTCCATCCGGGTTTTGTATTTTCCCGAGATCCAGATCCAGGTATCTGGCTAAAAACGGATAAACTGCAGTCCTTTTATTTACGCCATAA
>CAYWTT010000413.1:0-4127 GCA_964461245.1 uncultured Prolixibacteraceae bacterium
TCAAACGGTCAAGAAATTCGAACATACGGTCGCGACGCAATGTGACGCGCACGCCGATGGGCATTTTCTTCCTCAGTTTGAAATTGGAGATGTCTTTTTTCGACCGGGTCTGGACTGCCTTCTGACCTGTGATCATGGTCATCTCTTCGGTTGCCACTTCGATAATCTTCTTGTCGGCAATCGTGGAACCAACTCCCTGGTTCAGTACAATTTTCTCCAGCCTGGGCACCTGCATAACCGATTGGTAATTAAATTCCTTCATCAATGCAGGTATAATTTCTTCCTTGTATTTTTTTTCAAGGGTGGGTGTGTAAGCCATTACTTAATCTCCTCTCCAGATTTTTTGGAATAACGAACTAATTTTCCATTTTCATTCAGCCTCCTGCCGATACGGGTGGGTTTCCCTGTTTTGGGATCGACCAGCATCAGATTGGAGATGTGGACCGGTGCTTCTTTTTCAATAATCCCGCCCTGCGGATGCTGGGTGTTGGGCTTTGTATGCTTTTTGATGATGTTGACACCTTCCACAATTGCTTTTTCGGTCTTACGGTTGATTTCCAGAATACGACCTTTGCTGCCTAAGTAATCACCGGCAATGACGATCACCGTGTCACCTTTCTTTACATGTAACTTCTTTTGCATGGTTCCGTGTTTTGCTTGTTAAAGGACTTCGGGGGCCAGCGAAATGATTTTCATATTCATATCGCGCAATTCCCGGGCTACTGGTCCGAAAATACGGGTGCCCCTCATTTCGCCTGCGTTATTGAGCAGCACAACGGCGTTGTCGTCGAAACGGATATAGGATCCGTCGTTGCGGCGAACCTCCTTGCTGGTACGAACGACGATGGCTTTCGATACGGAGCCTTTTTTCACATCGGCTCCGGGAGTAGCACTTTTGACCGATACCACAATGGTGTCACCCAGGGTGGCATAACGTTTGCGGGTACCGCCCAGCACACGGATGCAAAGAACCTCTTTGGCTCCGCTGTTATCGGCTACTATACATCTTGTTTCCTGCTGTATCATGATTACTTGGCCCTTTCAATGATTTCAACTAATCTCCAACATTTTTTCTTGCTCAGCGGACGAGTTTCCATGATCCGCACAGTATCCCCGATATTGCAGGTATTGGTATCATCGTGTACATAAAACTTGGTGGTCTTATTCACGAACTTTCCGTAAATCGGATGTTTTACTTTCCGTTTCTCAGCCACCACAATGGTCTTGTCCATTTTGTTGCTGACAACCACTCCGACACGCTCTTTTCTCAGATTTCTTACTTTTATCTCTTCCATGGGTGATTCATTCTGATATTATTTAACTTCCCTCGCGCTAAGAATAGTCTTCAACCTGGCAATGTTCCGGCGTGACTCCCTGATCTTCATCGGGTTGTCGAGCGGTGAGACACTGTGGTTTAATTTGAGACGGACTAAATTCTCCTGCTCGGTCTGCAGTCGTTCCAGAATTTCTTTGCTGGTGAGCTCTTTGATTTCAGACGTTTTCATTCTTTTTCCCTTTTATTATTCAACAAAATCACGTCTTACGACAAACTTGGTGGTAATCGGCAGTTTCTGGGCTGCCAGACGGAGAGCTTCCTTGGCCATTTCAAACGGAACGCCTTCGGCTTCAATAATAATACGGCCCGGAGTGACGGGGGCAACAAAAGCCTCGGGGGCTCCTTTACCTTTACCCATACGAACTTCAGCAGGCTTTTTGGTTATCGGTTTATCAGGGAAAATTCTGATCCAGATCTGTCCCTGGCGTTGCATATGCCGGGTGACAGCGACCCTCGCAGCCTCGATCTGACGGCCGGTAATCCATGCTTCTTCGAGTGATTTGATCCCAAATGACCCGAAAGCCAGCTGGTTACCCCGCTGGGCATTCCCTTTCATTCTGCCCTTTTGTACTCTTCTGAATTTTACTCTTTTTGGCTGTAACATCTCATTAAATCTTAGCCTGTAAAACCTTTATTTTCTTCTTTTTCTATTTCCTCCGCTGCTCTTCGGACTACTGGTGCGACCCTGTTTCGGGCTCACGTTAGGCGAAAGATCGGGAATTCCATAGATCATTCCTTTGCATATCCAGACTTTGACACCGATCAGTCCTGTTTTGGTCAGGGCTTCTCCCAGCGCGTAGTCTATATCGGCTCTCAAAGTATGGAGCGGAGTACGGCCATCCTTGTACATCTCTGAACGGGCCATCTCGGCACCGTTCAAACGGCCGGAAACCAGCACCTTGATCCCTTCGGCTCCCATACGCATGGTGGAGGCAATTGCCATTTTCACAGCCCGGCGGTAAGCTACCTTGCCTTCGATCTGTCGGGCAATATTGCCGGCCACGATACGGGCGTCGAGTTCTGGCCTCTTAATCTCGAAGATGTTGATCTGTACTTCCTTACTGGTAATTTTCTTGAGCTCTTCCTTCAGCTTGTCCACCTCCTGGCCCCCCTTACCAATAATAATACCCGGACGGGAAGTATGCACGGTGATGGTGATGAGTTTCAGCGTACGTTCAATGATGATTTTCGATACGCTCGCCTTTGCCAATCGTGCATTCAGATACTCACGGATCTTCTGGTCTTCCACCAGCTTGTCACCGTAATTATCTCCGCCAAACCAGTTGGAGTCCCATCCTTTAATGAAACCCAGACGATTTGAAATTGGATTTACTTTTTGTCCCATCTGTGATTAGTTAATATTTTCAACAACTTCATTCTTTTGATCCACATATATCGTCACATGGTTCGAACGTTTCCTGATCCGGTGTCCGCGCCCCTGGGGAGCAGGCCGTAACCTTTTCAGAATGCGCCCTGAATCGACCATGATCCGGCTTACCACGAGGGGATGCTCTTCAATCCGAACCCCTTCGTTTTTAGCCTGCCAGTTGGCAATGGCCGACATCAGCAATTTTTCAACCTTTTCTGACGCTTCTTTGGATGAAAATTTCAATACATCTAATGCCCGGTTTACTTCCATGCCACGGATCATGTCGGCTACAAGCCTCATCTTCCGGGGTGAAGTCGGGCAGTTCCTTAAAACAGCAAAATATTGTTGTTTCTTCAGTTCTTTGCGTTTTTCAGCAGATTCTCTTTTTCTGGCACCCATTGATTTTCAATTTACAAATTACAATTGGCATTCTACTTATTTCCTGTTACCGGCGTGGCCCCTGAAAGTGCGGGTAGGTGCAAATTCTCCCAGGCGATGGCCTACCATATTCTCGGTAACATACACAGGGATAAATTTATTCCCGTTGTGTACGGCAATGGTATGCCCAACGAAATCAGGGGAAATAACTGATGCTCTGGCCCAGGTCTTTACGACCGATTTTTTACCTGTCGCATTCATGTCCAATACTCTCTTTTCCAGTTTGAATGCAATGAAAGGGCCTTTTTTTAATGAACGACTCATGTTTCTCTCCTTTAAAATTATTTCTTCCTACGTTCTACAATATACTTGTTGGAAGCCTTTTTCGGCGTACGGGTTTTATAGCCTTTTGCCAGCAAACCTTTACGTGAACGCGGATGACCTCCGGAGGCGCGGCCTTCGCCACCACCCATCGGGTGATCTACCGGATTCATGGCCACCCCGCGAACGCGCGGACGACGACCCATCCAACGACTGCGACCAGCTTTCCCCGATTTTTCGAGGTTGTGGTCACCGTTTCCAACAATCCCTACTGTAGCCCTGCAGGTGGTCAACACCATGCGGCTTTCTCCGGAGGGTAATTTCAAAGTGACATACCTGCCTTCGCGGGATGTCAGCTGAGCATGTGTTCCTGCACTGCGTGCCATGATGCCTCCCTGGCCGGGATGCAACTCAATGTTGTGTACCAAGGTTCCCAGAGGTATTTCTGCCAAAGGAAGGGAATTCCCGATTTCGGGATCAATCCCGCTGCCACTCAGAACTTTCTGGCCCACTCGCAACCCGTTGGGCGCCAGAATGTATCTCTTTTCACTGTCTTCATAAACCAGAAGAGCAATGTTGGCTGTACGGTTGGGATCGTACTGAATGGAATCGACAACAGCAGCTACCCCATCCTTGTTCCGTTTGAAATCAATGATACGGTATTTCCGCTTATGTCCCCCACCTATATACCTCATCGTCATGCGGCCCTGGTTATTGCGACCA
>CAYWTT010000414.1:0-4119 GCA_964461245.1 uncultured Prolixibacteraceae bacterium
CAGCCTTATACAGGAAGATTGATGAACAGGAATGATTTTGACGGACTGCTGAAGAAAAAGGGCACCATCAAAAAAGCAATTTTACAGGCTTTCGCCACGGAGTATTTTAAAAAACCAGCAGAAGAATGGGACAAATTGCCGGTGGAAGGTAAGTCCCTGCTGATCATTTCCACCATGGAGGCCTATATAATCAATCTGCTGAAAACCGACAGGGAATCAGCACCCCTGTTTATCCATGCGCTGGAAAAAGAGATTGAAGTCAGCCTGGAAGTTATGACCAACGGCAGGTCTGGTAAGATAAGAATAGGCGGTAAAACGGACCGGATAGATGAAATCAACGGTTTCCTGAGGGTGGTGGATTACAAAACAGGATCTATGAACGGTTCTGATCTGCAGTGTAAAAGCATCGGGGAACTCTTTGACCGATCGGTCAAAAACCTAAAAAAAGAGATCATCCAGTCGCTGCTTTATGCATTGATACTCAGTAGAAGCATCTTCAGGGAGTCGCCCCTGAAAGCCGCGGTTTTATCCATTTTGAACCTGAATAACGGAGATTTCAACCCTGTCGTCAGGGTAAATAAAGAGGAAGCGGAAATTTCAGCACTGGGAGAAGAGTTGGAGTTCCATATTCAAGAAATTCTGAATGAAATTTACTCGGGAGGAACTGTTTTTACCCAAACTGGGTTTACCGACAGGTGTCGGAATTGTCCATACCGGACCATCTGCAGAAGGGGCTAAACAGAGGCTGTCTCCAAATCAGGGTTTGGATACAGCCTCCTGTTTTTTTTTTAAAATAAGGATTCAGGAGAAACCAGCGGAAGGTTAAAAGCTTCGGCAACGCCTTTGTACACCACTTTACCGTCCACGATATTCAAGCCTTTGGCAAGGGCTGCATTTTCCCTGCAGGCTTTTTTCCATCCTTTACCCGCGAGTTCAACGGCATAGGGCAATGTGGCGTTGGTGAGGGCCAGCGTGGAAGTACGCGGCACGGCTCCCGGCATATTGGCCACACAATAATGGATCACTTCGTCGATGGTGAAAGTCGGATTGGCGTGTGTAGTTGCCCTGGTGGTTTCGAAACATCCTCCCTGGTCAACTGCCACGTCAACCAAAACAGTTCCGGGACGCATGGTTTTCACCATTTCCCTGGTCACCAGTTTCGGGGCCTTGGTACCCGGGATAAGTACTGCACCCACGATCAGATCGTGGGTCTGCACCATTTCGGCAATATTGAAATGGTTGCTCATCATGGTCTTCACATTGGCCGGCATAATATCTGCCAGAAAGCGTAAACGGGGGAGGCTGAGGTCCATGATGGTCACATCCGCACCCAAACCGGCCGCCATTTTGGCTGCTTCAGTCCCCACAATGCCACCGCCGATGATCAGCACCTTTGCCGGAGGAACACCCGGAACGCCTCCCAGAAGCACACCTGATCCTCCAAATGTCTTTTCCAGGTATTTAGCGCCCTGCTGGATCGACATGCGTCCAGCCACCTCACTCATGGGAACCAGGAGAGGAAGGGAATGATCGGGCATTTCAACCGTTTCATAAGCCAGGCATATGGCGCCACTTTCAATCATGGCCCGTGTCAAAGCTTCAGAAGAGGCAAAGTGGAAATAGGTATAAAAGATCTGTCCTTTCTTCACCAGTTTATACTCCGATTCTATCGGCTCTTTCACTTTAATGATCATCTCCGCCTTGTCATAGACCTCTTCGATCGATGGAAGGATCACGGCACCGGCTGCCTGATAGCTCTCATCCCGGAATCCGCTGCCCGTTCCGGCGCTTGTCTGCACATAGACGGTATGTCCCCGTTTTACCAATTCGGCCGCACCGGCAGGTGTAACCGAAACCCGGTTTTCATTATTCTTAATCTCTTTTGGAACACCAATAATCATAATTGTAAATTTTATAGTTCTGAAGCGCCAAAGATAGAAGTTTCCCTGCAGGGAAACTATGATAAAAATTACTACTTCGCAGCTTAATGGGGCCGGAATGAAGAAAGCAACGGAACGATCCGGATCGCATTTTCGGTTTAACACGTAATATTGAATTTACATTAAAGATTGAAAACAAGATGAATTCCATGATTATAAATTGATAGTATTATATTTGTCCGGATTGAAAAAAAATTCCTGATGCCTCAGATTTCCTATCGCGGTACCCTTATGCCGGATTCACCGATCCGGAAGCTGGTTCCTTATGCCAACAAGGCTAAAGCCAGGGGTATAAAAGTTTACCACCTGAATATCGGCCAGCCTGATCTTCCCACACCCGCTGTGGCCCTGGATGCCATTCGGAATATCGACAGGGAGATACTGGAATATTCACCCAGTGAAGGCATTTTATCCTTCCGGCAGAAACTGGCCAAATATTATCACAAGTTCAAAATTGAAGTCAACCCGGAGGAGATCATCATTACTGCGGGCGGGAGCGAGGCGGTCACCTTTGCATTCATGGCATGTCTGGATCCGGGTGATGAGATTATTGTCCCTGAGCCTGCCTATGCCAACTATACCGCATTTGCCATCAGCGCCGGAGCTATCATCAAGTCGATCCCTTCCCGGATTGAGGAAGGATTTGCCCTCCCTCCGCTGAAGGAGTTTGAAAAGCTGATCACCCCGAAAACCAAAGGGATCATGATCTGTAATCCCAATAATCCAACTGGCTACCTGTACACCCGGGAAGAGATGCATAAAATAGGGGAACTGGTACGGAAATACGATCTTTTCCTGTTTTCCGACGAGGTATACCGGGAATTCTGCTATACGGGAGCCCCATACATCTCGGCGTTTCACCTGAAGGGAATAGAAAATAATGTGATCCTGATCGATTCCGTCTCGAAAAGATACAGTGAATGTGGTATCCGCATCGGGGCACTGGTGACCAAAAACCGGGAAGTCTACACCAATGTGATGAAATTCTGTCAGGCCAGGCTCAGTCCCCCCCTGATAGGCCAACTGGCGGCTGAGGCCTCCCTGAGCGTAGACGGGGAATATATGCTCAACAATTACGATGAATATCTGCAACGCCGCAATTTTCTGATTGACGGGCTCAACCGTATTCCCGGCGTTTTTTCCCCCATCCCGATGGGTGCTTTTTATACGGTAGCCCGGTTACCTGTTGTCAATGCAGATCATTTCTGTAAATGGCTGCTGAGCGATTTCCAGTGGGAAGGACAAACCCTATTCATTGCTCCGGCTTCCGGATTTTATACTACTCCCGGATATGGTTCCAATGAAGCCCGCATCGCCTATGTGCTCAAAAAGGAGGACCTGGCTGTCTGCCTGAAAATTCTGGAGGAAGCACTGAAAGTATACCCAGGAGCCTGTTGATCCCGTCAGGTTAATCAACCTGAACCTGCTTCCCTCAGAAAGTGTGTGACCGACAGTAATTGAAAAAATTTGCTACCTTTACACCCAAATGAGAGAGAGAAGTAAAATAAAGGCCCTGTTTCTTGCATTGCTGGTAATTTTCATCAGTACTACCCATTATTCCACGGTACTGAAATTGTCGGTAAAATTACCAGCTGAAGAAACCCAAGGTATCTGGTTTACTTCAAAGATTCCGGTTAACATCAGTTTCCTGCAGTCTAAAACCACTTCCCAGGAATGTAGCGGATGGCTGACGGAAATACGTATTCCCGGATTTTTTGCCACGAATAAATACCTGATCGAACCTCCCCTGTTAAAACTGATCAGGAAAATCTTTGTTATTGATGTTTTCTCCTATACCTCCTGTAAATCGGTCATTCTCTTCCCCTTTCATGAATTTTCGTAGCTAAGATTAAAGGTGACTTTCTGATTTCACCTGGTTTTCTGACATATAACGAATACCACACAGGTGCCTGAACCAGGGTATCCGGAAGCCTCATTGCCTGCCAGTACGCGGTAAGCCATGCGGCCTATTTCAGGCTATGAAATTAACATTTAATGAAAATAAGAAATGAATTCAACCACTATTACAGGCATTATTATCATCGCCCTGATCATCGTTCCCATCTGGTTACTGATCCGCTCCCAGAACAAAGGGAAACGCAGGTTGCAGAAAGAGATCCTCAATCTCGGAAAGGGCATGGACATCCAAATTTCAGAACATGAATCATGGAGCAACAAA
>CAYWTT010000415.1:0-4116 GCA_964461245.1 uncultured Prolixibacteraceae bacterium
CTCAGTAGTGGCTTTAACCTTGTCAATCAGGAAACCGTTTTTGAATGCCGCAAAAACATATTCAGTCCCTGCATTCAGTTTCATCTGAAATTTCCCGTTCTGAGCGCTCAGCCGAAGGTTGGTCCCGTCGGTTCCAATGATCCGCACGGTAGCTCCCTCCAGCTTATTTCCAGTCTCCTTGTTGAAAATTTCACCCGAAGCCTGATAAATGATGGGTGGAACCACGAATGAATAGATATCATCCGTTTTTGATCCCTTCCGGTTGGAGGTAAAAAGTCCCTGGTCTTTCCCCGGAATAAAGGCAATTCCGAAGTCGTCACCGGATGAATTTACCGGGTATCCCATATTCTCCACCATCCATTCTCCATTTTCATTTTTTACCGCTCTAAAAATGTCGAGTCCCCCCATCCCGTTCCGGTAATCGGAGGAAAAATACAAATCCCCATTATCGCGGACATAAGGGAACATTTCATTCCCAGGTGTATTGATCCCGGCACCCAGATTTACCGGATTTTTATATTTTCCTCCCGATTTTTCGGCCATCCATATATCTTTTTCACCCTGACCTCCCGGCCGGTCGGAGACAAAGTAAAGGGTGCTGCCGTCAGGTGAAAGGGCAGGATGAGCCACGAGCAGACTGTCGGACATGATCTCCAGTTTTATCGGTTCAGCCCAGCTTCCCCTAACCTGGGATGTGGAAAAAATCTGGGATCCCATATTCTGGGTTTTATCGTACCGGCAGCGGGTAAACAGCATTTGACCCCCATTGGAAGAGAAGGTGGCCACACCCTCATCATCCGTGGTATTGACAATCAGATTCTGGTCAATGAGTTGAGGCGTTTCCCATTTTTGCTTTTGTGCATCAAATTCCGATTTATACAGATCGGCATAGGTTTGGCCGGTAATCATACTTTTTCGCTTCCCGGTTCCCGCTTTCCGGGTGGATGTAAAAATTATCTCATTATCAAGGTTACCGATATACATGGGAGAAAAGTCCCTTTCCCTTGAATTGAGCTCCTTGACCGGATTGATAATATGCCGCGTAGGGTTGGCGACCAGCTGTTGGGTAAGCGAGATTGATTGAATGCCGTTCAAGGCTTGGGGATCGCCAGGAACCTTTTCGAGGTAGGCATGGTAATTTTCCAGCGCTTCCTCATATTTCTGTGATGCCCTGAGCATCTCTGCGTTCCAGAGCAGCGCTTTGGGATCGGGATAGTTGCGCCTTACTGCATTTCTGTAATAAATAGAGGCCATTTCATAGTCTCCCAGATGGCGGTAACACTCGCCGATGGCGAAAGCATAAACGGTGCGTTTATCCCGGTCCTTCTCTTTTTTATTGGCTTTCCTGTATTTTTCGATTGCTTTGTAATACTCCCCTATCTCTTTGGATGTAAAAGCAATTCGGCCCAGATTACTGGCACCACAGGAGGTCAATATGATCCCAATCAACAGAATAGCTATCCTTTTGAATACGCTCATGCACACAGTATTTCAGGTAGTAAAAGTAAATTTAATTTCCAGATTAAAAAAAAACGAAACCGCAGTCCGATTAGTATGAACCATAAAAAAAAGAGGACCCTTTTCAAGATCCTCCCACTCTTTTACTAATTAAACCAACTATTTAAATCAGCGAGCGAATAACAATTCACGGTATTTGGGCAATGGCCACATTTCGTTATCCACGATCATTTCAAGCTTATCAATATGAATCCTGATATCGTCCAGATAAGGAAGGACATTTTTACTGTACGCTTCTGCCTTTTCAATGTTGTCTTCAATGGCATTTGCCTCTTTCCTGGCTTCAATCATTTCGATGACTTTTGCCTTGATAGAAGAGATATGGCTGCTGACCTCCTTAATCAACATTTTCCGCCCGGTTGCCATTTCTTCGTATTCCTCTTCCGAAAATACTTCTTTCAGGTACTTCACATTTTCAAGCAACATGGTCATATACCGGATTGAAACGGGCACAATGTGGTTGATGGCGATATCCCCCAAAACGCGGGATTCGATCTGCACTTTTTTAACGAATTTTTCATATTCCACTTCGACCCGGCCGTGCAATTCCCTTTCGGTAAGGATTTCGAGATCTTCGAACAATTTGATGTTTTCAGGTCTCAGATAAGCAGAAAGTGCTTCCGGAACGTTGTTCACATTGCTTAATCCCCTGCGGGCTGCTTCCTCGATCCACTCCTGGCTGTATCCGTTCCCGTTGAATCGGATGGGTTTTGATTCCACGATCAGCCTCTTCAACACCTGGAAGATCGCCTCATCTTTTTTGGTGCCGTTTTCAATCAACTGGTCCACTTCAGCCTTGAATTTTATCAATTGAGAGGCGACCACTCCATTCAGAACGATCAAGGCCGAGGCGCAGTTGGCAGATGAGCCGACTGCACGGTACTCAAAACGGTTACCGGTGAAAGCAAAAGGCGAGGTACGGTTCCGATCGGTGGTATCCAGGATGATTTCCGGAATCCTGCCAATGTTCAGTTTAAGGGCTGTCTTTTCATCAGGCGTCATTTTCCGGTCTACAACCGAATTTTCCATGATATCCAGCATGCGGCTCACTTCAGTACCCAGGAAGGCGGAGATAATGGAAGGCGGTGCTTCGTTAGCCCCAAGGCGGTGTTGGTTGGCGGCATTGTAAATACTGGCACGGAGCAGGTCCTGATACTCATGAACTGCTTTCAGGGTATTGATGATAAAAGTAAGGAACTGCAGATTCGCTTTTGGATTTTTCCCGGGAGAATAAAGGTTTACTCCGGAATCGGTTTGCAGCGACCAGTTATTGTGTTTTCCCGAACCGTTGATCCCTGCATATGGTTTTTCATGCAGCAACACTCGGAATTTGTGTCTTCTCGCCACTTTGTGCATCAGGTCCATGATCATCTGGTTGTGGTCATTGGCCAAGTTCATTTCTTCAAAGATAGGTGCACATTCAAACTGGTTGGGCGCCACTTCATTATGTCTGGTCTTTACCGGAATTCCCAGCTTATAGGCTTCATTTTCCAGATCGATCATAAATCGGTTCACACGGGTAGGTATGGAGCTGAAATAGTGATCTTCCAGCTGCTGATCCTTTGAAGAGGAATGCCCCATCAGGGTTCTGCCGGTCAGTGCCAAATCGGGACGTGCCATATAAAGGGCTTCATCCACCAGAAAATACTCCTGTTCCCATCCCAGGTTTGCCTGGACACTTTTAACTTCTTTGTCGAAATACTGGCAGACCGCTGTGGCAGCCTCATCGATCGCTCTCAGGGAACGCAGCAACGGAGTTTTATAATCCAATGCTTCTCCGGTATAACTGATGAAAATAGTAGGAATACTCAGCGTGGTTTCACTGATAAAAGCAGGGGATGAAGGATCCCATGCAGTATATCCACGCGCCTCAAAGGTCTGACGGATTCCACCGCTAGGAAATGAAGAGGCATCAGGTTCCTGCTGTACCAGCATTTTGCCGCTGAATGACTCAATTACCCCTCCCAGGTTGGAATATTCAATGAATGCATCGTGCTTTTCAGCCGTACCATCCGTCAGGGGATGAAACCAGTGTGTATAATGAGTCGCCCCATTTTCCAGAGCCCAGGCTTTCATTCCCTGAGCCACCTGATCAGCCATCTTCCGGTCAATCGCAGTGCCGCTTTCAATCGCTTCGATAACTGCCTTGTATGCCTCCCTCGACAAGTGCTTTTTCATTTTTGGCTTGTCGAACACCAATGACCCATAAAAATCAGAGGTCAACAATTCTTCTCTCACAATGGGGAGAGGTTGACGGTTCATCACCTCTTCCAACGCCTTAAATCTGAATACAGCCATAGTAATATTTTCTTAAATTGATATTTTCATCAAAAATATGTACTTTTATATTAAAACCTAAATATTTCATAGGTATTATTTTATTTTTCATATTAATTTAACATGCAAACCTAACTTTTTTGGTAGTTATTGAATTATTTTTTACATTTTTTCTTTTCACCACCCTATTTTTTAATTAGCTCTTTTCAGAAAATAAAAAGAGTGCTTTTTGGAAATACCCCCCTATAAAAAGCACCCCAGTGATAAAAAACATATTTTTCTCATTTTCTCAACTTTTATATAAATAAATAAGCTCACCCA
>CAYWTT010000416.1:0-4113 GCA_964461245.1 uncultured Prolixibacteraceae bacterium
CAAAGAGGGTATAACCAGAGTGAGTGGATTGCCCGGGGAATTTCCCGGTCCATGGGGAAAGCCCTTTCGGCAAACAATCTGGAAAGGCCGGTTTTCACCGTGACCCAGACCCGTAAAAACCGTTTTGAACGCTGGCAAAATGTGGAGGGGATTTTTCAGGTGAAAGATCCTGTACCTTTTCTCCAAAAACATATTCTCATAATCGATGATGTGGTTACCACGGGGTCCACAATTGAAGCTGCCGCCACCGCACTTTTACAGGCAGGTGCGGCAAAGGTAAGCATAGCCACCCTGGCTTGCGCCGAGATATGAAACAACCCTCAAAAATCGGAGGTCCCCCGGAAAGGGCATGAATGTAAGGCTGACAACTTCCTGTGAACCCGACCCCCGTTATTTCAATACAATCTTTTCCCCTTCGACCTCTATCACATCCCCCGATCTTAACTTTGCCCTGCGCCGGTATTCGGGCTCACCATTGCGGATAACCAGACCTTCATCGACCATCAGCTTGGCTTGCCCTCCCGAATCGGCAATCCGCAGGTATTTTAATAACCTGATCAGTTCAATATATTCTTCTTCGAGTTTAAATTCCCTCATTTTTCAGTTCATTTTTTAATTTTCGGGACAGTCCCTTCACTACTTCTTTATATGATTCGTCAATCTAGCGGCTGAGCAGTCTGTCGGATTCCGACCGGTTCATCATCACCAGGTCCCAGTGAACTTTGTTCATATGGCATCCCGGAAGCACGCAGGGATGGTTCTCACGCATCTCCATGACTTTTTCAGGAGCATTTTTCAGCGAAAGGCCAGGTTCGCCATCCAGGTTGGACAGGCATAACATTTTTCCCATAACCTTAGAAACCAGTGTGGTCTCATCAAATGGAAAACATTCGGTGACCCCTTTTTTGACAGACAATATTCCCTGATCTCTTTGATGTTCATGATACTTTAGGGTTGATTTACATAACGGTGGAATTGAAGGCGTTGTCATAATGTTCCAGTTCAAAGTTGTTGGAACCATGTATGGTAACCAGGATAAGGTCGAACCGGGTGTCTTTGCTCCAGTTGTGAAATAGGATCCAGGCTTCGGCAGCGGTGATGATCTTTTTTATTTTCTTATCGGAAAGGGCATCCGTCGGGTGTTCAAATCCTTCGCCTTCCCTGGATTTCACCTCCACAATGACCAACTCTTCTCCGTCCTGAGCCACGATATCCAGTTCAAGGTGTCCGATCCGCCAATTGGTATCCAGGATTTTGTATCCTTTTCCCAGAAGATATCCCTGTGCGATATGCTCGGCGGTATCTCCGGTCTCTTTGGTTGTTTTTTTCATATGGGGTTATTGATTTGAGGTGGATAATGCCAAAGTCTTTTTCTGACTTCGCAGGTTGTTTTACACGAGTTTCAGGGAACATTCCTTCCCGGTGATTTTCAGCTTATAACGGGCACCCAGCCGGAGGGGCAGGTTGGGTTGCCCGTGACCCGCAGGGAATCCGAAACAGACAGGGAAATCAAAATCCCTTACCGCATCGAGAATAATCTCTTCTATCGTTTTTCCGAAAGGTTCCTCATTGTCTTTCACATCCGAAAACTGTCCGACAACCAGTCCGGCCAGGAATTTCAGTTTGCCGCTTAGCCGGAGGCTGACCATCATCCGGTCAATATGGTACAGGTATTCGCCGATATCTTCGATAAAGAGGATTTTTCCTGCCGTATCCAGGTCGTAAGGGGTGCCGATCAGGCTGTAAAGAAGAGACAGGTTGCCCCCGGTAAGGACAGCGGAGACGGTACCCCGCCGGTTCCCGGGAGAAACAGGGATTCCAAATGCGGGTTTCTCCCCGCGAAGCAGTTGCATCATGCGCTCCAATCCTTCGGACGGTTTACCGTCTCCCGGGAAAAAACTCCGGCACATGGTACCATGAACCGACTCATATCCGGAGAGATGCAGGCGGTTGTGAAGTATGGTAATATCACTAAAGCCGACCAGCCATTTCGGGTGTCTTCGGAAACGGGAGAAGTCGAGCTGATCAATCAGCCGGATGGTTCCGTAGCCACCGCGTGAACAGATGATCGCCCTGGTTTCCGGATCATCCATCGCTTCCTGAAGATCGGAAAGACGCTCCTGATCACATCCTGAATACTGAAAATAGTGTCCGCAAACGTGCCTTCCGGTTTCCACCCGGAAGCCGTTCTCCTTCAGCCACCCGACAGCGGGAAGAATCTCTTCTTCCCGGCATTTCCCTGCCGGAGAGACGATCCGGATCCTGGACCCGGGAGTCAGAAAAGGAGGAGTCTTCATGGTCATTATTTCTGCTGTTTAACGTCCAACAAAAATGCCCGAAAAAGATAAGCCGGGCATCATTAAAAGACCGGAATTAAGGCAAAGTTATCTCAATTCATGTGATCTTCAAAAAAAAATAATAACTTCAGTATCCGGTTTATAATCTGCCCGGCTGGTTGAAATACTCCGGAATGATTTTTGACGTACTCTCTCTAACAGCTAAACAGGCATACGATGAAAACGGTTCTACATACGATTCTGGTAATACTGGTTTTATTCTGTGCAGTGTCCAACAAGAAGCTCTCCGCCGCCTTTTCCGATTCACGTGTCGATTCCATCCGACTGGTTTATAATAACCGGCAATTGCGATTACCGGATGAGTCTTTTCAGATCGGAATTGAAGCCTTTTACAAAAACGGGAAGGTCAGGAAGACCAATGGGTACAGTGGAGGTTCTGTTTTCTGGTGGCGGTACAAGGTTGAGGTTACCGGTGGAAAATTCTCATCCGGTAAAGTGACGGTAAATGAGCAGTTGGTTCCTTCCAAGGGGAAATACATCAGCCTCCGTGCTTATCCCAGAAAACGG
Organism: uncultured Prolixibacteraceae bacterium; assembly: GCA_964461245.1. Taxonomy (GTDB): domain Bacteria; phylum Bacteroidota; class Bacteroidia; order Bacteroidales; family Prolixibacteraceae; genus UBA1413. The sequence goes on from CAYWTT010000416.1 coordinate 2,865, forward strand.
CCCGATTTGGTAAAAGAGCTGCTGTTGCCCCTGAATTACGAGACCGATATTGCATTTCGACCCACCGGCGAATTTGATAAATCCCCGGGAAGCCGGGTTAAGGGGGAGTTGATCGCCCGTTTTGACAATGGGACGGAAAGAGTGTATAAAGACCTTGATAACCGGCAAGCTTCCGATTTTTATGAGTTTCTGGCCAGCGGTGGTACGTGGAACAAGGGGCAATTCATCATCGATCCCGACTTTACGAGGATCACGGATCATCACAGCGACCTGTACATCAATGCCTTACGAAACCGGTCGGTATCCGATACTTTTTCCGTGCAGCTTGATTACAAACATGCCTATAAACTGGATTTTACAGGTGATTCCGGTTCAAATGGATTTTCGGGCCACAACGGCCGTCCTGGGTCAATTGGAGATCGTGGTGAGGATGGTTATCCGGGGCAGGACGGAGAATATGGCGAGGATGGGCCTGATGTGAGTGTCTGGGCCGACCTGTATCGTGATTCCCTGTTGGAATGCGATCTGCTTTATGTTTTTGTCCAGAACTTATGGACCGGTCAGGAACACCGTTACCTGGTCAACCCGGAAGGAGGCAGCCTGACGGTAATCTCCCGGGGAGGAGATGGCGGGTTTGGGGGCTCAGGTGGGGATGGCGGTTCTGGGGGTGATGGCCGGGAAGGGAGAAGGTGGATTGAAAAACATAAAGAAAAGAAGATTGAAAAGAAACCGGTAGTTAAAAAGGTGATCAAAAAGGAGAAAAAAATCATTACTGATGCCAGTGGCAAGGAAACGGAGGTGGAAGTAGAGGTGGAAGCACTGGAGACCGTATATGAGGATGTGATGGTAGAGGTGGAAGTGGAAGTTGAAAAGCAGGGCCCTGGTGAGCCAGGAGGCCCGGGCGGGTGGGGTGGTCCCGGCGGACTGGGCGGTCCCGGCGGTTATGGAGGCAATATCTATCTCTACTTTACTGAAGATGCCCTTCCGTATCGCCAAATGATTCATGCCCGGAGTGAAGGCGGATCCGGCGGATTGCATGGCAGTGGTGGTCGGGGAGGACGGGGAGGTCGCGGTGGTGCGGGTAACCCCGACGGTCATCACGGATTACCAGGGCATGATGGTCCTTCTGCCATTGGCTGGGCTGAAGACGGACTGCGGGGAAAAATATCCATCCGGCCAACTGAAGAGTTCTTCTTCTACCGGCCGGCGATGGAAGAGTAATCTGCTTTTTGACAGCTGACATCTCAGC
>CAYWTT010000417.1:0-4112 GCA_964461245.1 uncultured Prolixibacteraceae bacterium
GCTGAAATACCGGCAACCAGGTATACTCCCCAAAGAATGAAGACCGGCAGCCAGATATGGTCAGTTTCAACCTGCAACTGTTTCTGTGCCCACCGGGTCAGATTGGTATAGAGATCAACCATGTCGAAGCCGTAGATTATGATCAGGTTGACAATCCGTTGAAAAAGATTCCACGACATAGCCAGCATGCCTCCCAGCAGATATCCGGCCCAGTTTTTCCCCAGGATCCGTGCTGATAATTCCATCAGAATGGCTTCACTTAGGATGGCGATCATCGGTCCGAAGATCAATGCGCTGGGAGAGACCGTCTTCATCAGGGCACAAACCAGCCCTGACCGCCAGAAGAGACCTTTTTCCTTCCAGAGATGGCTTACTGAAATCAACAGCATGATGCCGATACCCGTTAAAATGCTTCCGCTGAATGGAATCCGGAGATTATGCAGAAAACTGCCCAGCACAATTTCGGACGATGCCCACAGGCACCCCAAGACTGATGCTTTTAACCATTTTTGATTTAGTTGCCCGGTTGTTTTTTCCATTCCCTGTCGAGAATTTTAGTATATCTTTAAAACAAAAGTAAAAAGATCAGTGACAAAACCGTAAATTGCACGTCAGAATAACAAAGAAACCGAAATAAGCCATTTAACAATCCTATGAAAATCACCATTCGCAGCGCTGAAAATGCCGATTTTCCGATAATGCTTGAAATGTTCAGGGATTTTTCAGTTTATCAGAAACTTCCTGAAAGAATGCACAACACCCTTGAACGCATGACGGAAGAGCATGAGTTTTTCCATGCTTTTGTGGCTGAAACCGGGGACAAAGAAATCATCGGGTATGCCACCTGGTTTTTTACCTATTTTACCTGGTCCGGGAAAGGGCTGTATATGGATGACCTGTTTGTGAGGTCTGCATTCAGGTCCCGGGGTGTCGGCGCGCTTCTGATGGAACGGATGATCTCATTTGCCAGGGAATCAAAATGTCACAAGCTGCGCTGGCAGGTTTCACACTGGAACAAACCCGCCATTTCCTTTTATAAAAAGCTGGGAGCTGAAATTGACGACCTGGAGAAAAACTGTGACCTCGACCTGGATTGAAGCTGCAAAATCACCTGCATAAACATAGAATTGGTTAATCTGCAGGACCAGATGAAAACCTTTTATTCGCCCGGTTTAATCTTTTTCACAGCATAACGGACCAGCAGCCAGCATATATAGATCACGGCAGGCAAACTAACTAACCAGAGAATTTCCTTTATCATGATTTCGGTTTTTTCATTATTAATAGGCATGACTTTCCATATCCAATTCGGCTTTGTCGATTTTTTTGCCGGTCAATGCACGCCATGTAAAGAAAATATAAACAAGGACCACCGGTACGAACAGTGAGACATAACTCATGGCAGTCAGTGTGTAATGGCTCGACGAACTATTTTCAATAGTCAGGGAATCCTGAAGATCGAAAGTAGACGGATAATAGGCCGTATGATTGAAGCCGGCAACCAGGAAAAGAGAAAAAACGGTCAGAACAGTACCTGTTCCTGAAAACCAGATTCCCTTGTCGTTCCATTTTCCGGAACCAAAGGAGGCACAGCATATGCCCAGCAGCACAGATGCCACACCCAACAGGAATATTGCGGTCACCAGCGGCATCTGCAACAAATTATGGAGATATTTGTACGGCTCCATAAATACCTCTTTTGTACCGGGATTTACGGCAAATCCCTCTTTCAGCAGAAGGAATGCCAGAAACACCAGGAAGAAGACCAGGAAGGGAACAGCATCATATAAAAGCTGTTTCTTAGCCCTGCCGATGATCTCCGGGTGGTTGATATTCTGGATAAAAAAGAGGACGGCAAGCGTTCTGGAGAGGAAAAAAACAGCCAGTCCCAGCGCCAGATTCTGGATGTCGAGTGCAGCTTCCAATCCGTGGAACGGGGTTTCCCACTGGGAAAAGTTGTTTTCATTTACTGAAAACCGGGATCCTGTGAAAAAAGTGGATACGGCAGCTCCCAGCAAAATGGTCCCGATGAGACCATTGACGAATAAGAAAGACTCAAAAGTCCTTTTCCCGAGAAAATTATCGGGTTTGCTCCTGAATTCATATGATACCGCCTGGATGACAAAGGCAAAAAGTATGAGCATCCAGACCCAGTATGCTCCTCCGAAGCTGGTGCTGTAAAACAGAGGGAACGAGGCAAAGAATGCACCGCCGAAAGTAACCAGGGTGGTAAAGGTAAATTCCCATTTGCGGCCCAGTGCGTTAACCAGCAGGGTTCTTTGAATTTCATCCTTCCCCAACCGGTAAATTAAAGTTTGTCCGCCCTGCACAAAGAGCAGGAAAACAAGCAAAGCACCCAGCAGGGAGACGATCACCCACCAGTAATGCTGTAAAGCCAAATGTGACATATTTTCAAACATGAGCGGTTCCTCCTTCCTTTGGTCCCTTTTTTATCTGGGTTAACATGATTTTTATTTCTGCGATCAATAATACGGTGAAAGTGACGGCAAACAAGACAAAAGTCAGCTGGACTGAACCTGTCGTCAATCGTGATACTGCGGCCGAGGTTGGCATCACATCCTGAATAATCCAGGGTTGCCTGCCCACCTCCGCCACGATCCATCCCACCTGTGTGGCAAGGTAAGCCAGGGGTATGGAAAAGATGGCCAGATAATAGAACCACTTGTTGTTTTCGGCTTTATTTTTAAGCAGGAGCCACAATGCCAGGACAAAGAGGAGGATAAATAGAAAGCCCAGACCTACCATTATCCTGAAAGAATAAAAGGTCAGCTTGATGGGAGGGACCACCTCATGCTCACTGCCAAGGAATCCATAGCCAAAATTATGGAAGTTGCTGTTCAGCTGTGTCAGGGCACTATCGGCCAGGGTCGGATTTCCGGCCTTTTTAGCCTCTTTGTACTCTTTGAGGGCCATGACGGCCAGCTTCCCGCTTTTTATTTTATCCGATGTAGAAATGATATTTCTTTCCGGATTTCCTTGTACCAGGTCCTTCAATCCTGGCACAAAAGCGTCTGGATCGCTGAATGCCATGTAGGAGAGAACTGCGGGAACCTCAATTTTAAACAGGAAATCCTCTCTTTTAGGTTCGGACTCTGTCCTATTCGCTTTTAGAATCCCGACAGCCACCAGCGGAGCGCGGGTCTGACCCTCATACAGATTCTCCATGGCAGCAAATTTCACTGGCTGGTATCGGGCTATCAGACGGGCCGAACCATCGCCGGTGACCACAATGAAGACCGACATCACCAGACCGAATACAGCAGCCACCACCATGCTTCTTTTCGCCAGCAGGAGTTCGCGCTTTTTCAGCAAATACCATGAACTGATGCCGAGAACAAAGACGGAAGCCAGCACGTATCCCGACTGAACGGTATGCAGAAATTTATTTATAGCAACGGGCGATAAGAGACTTCCCAGAAATTGACCATTTCATTGCGCGCAGTATCGGGATTAAAATGCATTCCGGCAGGATATTGCATCCATGCATTGGCAACCAGGATCCACAAGGCCGACAGGTTGGCTCCCACTGCCACCAGCCAGGTGGAGACGAGGTGAAATTTACTGCTCACTTTGTTCCAACCGAAAAACATGACAGCAATAAAGGTGCTTTCCATGAAAAATGCGAGAATCCCTTCTATGGCCAAAGGCGCACCGAAAATATCCCCGACGAACCAGGAATAATTCGACCAGTTGGTGCCAAATTCAAATTCAAGGATAATCCCGGTAGCAACGCCAATGGCAAAATTGATCCCGAAAAGGGTCATCCAGAATTTGGTAATTCTCTTCCATTGTTCATCGCCGGTCTTCACGTAAAGTGTCTCCATGAAGGCAATGATAAAGGACAATCCGAGTGTAAGCGGCACAAAAAACCAGTGATAAATTGCGGTCAGCGCAAATTGCGCCCTGGACCAGTCAACAAGTGATACATCCATATTAAGGCAGTTTATTGGTTAGTTCATCTATCACGTATTCTGACTTTTCTTCCTCCCTGTCGAACCGGTTATTCAGAAAATCAGGAAAGAAAAACAATTTGAATATAGCGAAAATTATGAATATCTTAATTAAAATAATCATCCACAGATTTTTCCCGA
>CAYWTT010000418.1:0-4101 GCA_964461245.1 uncultured Prolixibacteraceae bacterium
AGTATGCAGGGATACGATGTAACCTTTTTCTTTATGAAGGCGTTGAGCGATTTCGGGAAAGACTTCAGGGATTGTATCGGCGATGAAAAAGCCGGATTGGTCCAGGGGACATACCACTTCGTGCGTGTGCCCTCGGGGGGATTTGTCAACAACGGACTGAGCGTGATTCAGTATTTGCCCTCCTATGAGATTATCAGAAAGAGGGTGTTTACACATTAATAGAGAGATTCAAAAAGGTACCCCTGATGGTAAGTCAGGGGATTTAAGACCCTTTTACGAGGTACCTTTTTTTTAGATCCCCATCTCCCTGAAGGATTGTTTAATCCGGGTAATGGCATCCATCATTTGTGCTTCATTGATTATCAAAGGAGGTGTAAAACGGATAACATGCTCGTGCGTGGGTTTGGCAATAATGCCGTTTTCCTTCATTCTCAGGCAGATATCCCAGGCTGATTTCGGATGACCCGGTTTAATGGCCACTGCGTTTAGCAAACCTTTTCCCCTGACCTTTTCAATCATTTCCGAAGGTATGGATTCCATCTCATCGCGGAAGATCCTGCCTAACCTCTCAGCATTCTCGTCCAGTTTTTCATCCCTGATCACGTCAAGTGCTGCAATGGCTACAGCTGCAGCTAACGGATTTCCGCCATAGGTGCTTCCGTGTTCTCCGGGTTTGATGGTCAACATGATCTCATCATCTGCCAGAACACAGGAAACGGGAATGGTTCCTCCGGAAAGTGCCTTCCCCAGGATAAGGATATCGGGGCGCACTTTTTCATGATCGCAGGCCAGCATCTTTCCGGTCCGGGCAAGTCCAGTCTGTACTTCATCGGCGATAAACAGGACATTGTATTTTTTGCATAAAGCCGCTGCCTGGGCCAGATACCCCTCATCAGGAACAAAGACACCGGCTTCGGCCTGAATGGGTTCAACCAGAAACCCTGCTACATTTCTGTCCTGAAAAGCTCTTTCCAGCGCTTCAATATCATTAAAGGGGACACGGATGAATCCCGGGGTGAACGGACCATAATCATTGTATGCATCCGGATCTGATGACATGGAGATGATCGTGATGGTGCGTCCGTGAAAGTTGCCGTTACAGACTACAATTTTGGCCTCATTGCGGGGAATGCCCTTTACTTTATATGCCCATTTGCGACAAAGCTTAAGTGCAGTTTCATCTCCTTCAGCCCCCGAATTCATGGGTAGCATCTTGTCGTAATCAAAAAGCGCATGCATATATTCTTCCCATTCACCCAGCATGTTGTTATAAAATGCCCTCGAAGTCAGCGCCAGTCTGGATACCTGGTCTGTCAGCGCCTTAATGATCCTTGGGTGGCAATGTCCCTGGTTTACGGCTGAATATGCGGCCAGGAAGTCGTAATACTTTTTGCCTTCCACATCCCATACAAAAACGCCTTCCCCTCTTTCCAGCACTACCGGGAGCGGATGGTAATTGTGCGCTCCGTACCTCTCTTCCCGCTCCATATAATCTCGGGTGTTCATTTTGTTCATAATTCTCGGTTTTTAAGTTAATTTCTTCTTATTTTGAATATTCCAAATGATATACGTTAACCGGTTTTTTATTACCGGAATCTCACAATGGCAGCTTCAGCAACAAGGAAAAGCAGAGCAAAAAGAAGAAAGAGTTTCCACATTTTTTGACCGTGCTGGATTTCATCGAATGCCTGGGCGAAATTTCTGCTTTGGGCTTCAATCACTGAGGTGTTGGTCAGCAGGTTCTTATCAATTTCTGATGTAAGTTCAGCCGGGCTCAGAAATCTCAGGTCCGATTCAGCCCGGTCATAATTCATGGAAATTGCCCCGGATATTACCTCTGATTGTTTTATCAGATAATGTCCTGCCATACTGAAAAAATCCTGGAAATACAACTTGTAATTGTCTCCTTCAGAAGCTGATATGCGGGGAATGAATTCCTGTCTGTTACCCGGGCCAGTAACCACCGGCAGGCTGGGGTCGGGTACATGGTCTCCCGGCATGCTGGCAAACTTCTCTTTTCCGATCGTATAACTGATCTTCTGATAGGGGAGGCTGTTGATCACCAGACTGTACATGGTGGGGACAAATAATTCATCCAACGCGAAACGCTCATTCTCTCTGGAAAGGGGGAAACTAAAAACAGCGAGATTTCCCTGTCCGAAGGCCTGGATCGAGAGTGCCTTGGAATTATTCCGGAACCAGAGCAGTCTGGTTTCAGGAATCCTGGTTCCCTCATCAAAAACCAGATACCCGTGGATGTCAGGTAAATCGACAGTCTCACTGCGTTCCTGGAAAACCTGCTCATAAACCGGATGATTCCATTCAATTCCTGAAATTCGCTGCAGCGAAGTGTCAATGCGGGCGATCCGGTTAGCATCCAGCAGAGAGAGGAAGTAGTTGTAGCTTTCTATATTCCCGTTGGGTTCCGGGAAGAAAACCACGGTAATCCCGTTTGCGATCACCTTTTTCAATTCATTGGCTAGACCTGTGCTTATTTTATCAATATTCAGCAGGAAAATGGTATTGTATCCACTCAGCCGGCTTACCTGCAAATTTTCAATGCCGCTTGTTTCGAAAGATATATATTCATCGTTGTCGAACAGTGCTTTTAAATAAGGCAGGCCTGATTTATCGCTGAGTCTGCCATCATGAAGGGCTAATACGTTGAGTTTTGGCTGTACCTCATAATTCAGGTAAAATGTGTTGTCATGGATAAACGGAAAATCCGAAATTTCAACCCTTCCCAGGTGAATGCCCCCGTGCAGATTCATGTATTTCAATTGTACCACCTGCTCTTTTCCGGGTTCAATATTGAAGTTTCCCAGCGCTTTTAGCGTATCATTCAGGAAGAATTTCAGGGGCAGATTCTGAAAGGCTTCATTTGACTGGTTAATGACCTTCACATTCAAGATTTCTTCCTGTTTGATCTTATGCGCAGGAAGTTCCATCCAGCATGAATCGATGTACAAGTTGGAAATGACGGATGAGATGAGCGGAATAAAATAGTCCGAATGCAGAGAATCGGTTCTGAAATTCCGGATATCGGCTGTTCCGGTTTGGAAATCACTCAGGTAGTATGAAGTCAGGGGATTACGACTTCCGAGACTTGCCATGATGTTATCCAGGTAAACGCGGATCGCTGACAGTGGAACTGACCGGGAGGATACTTCGATTTCGCTCACCTGTTGGATGAACTGTTCCTTGTTGAACAGATGCCTGTGCTGGGCCAACTGGTCGTTTGAAACAACCAGGAAGCGGGTTTCCGGAGGATAGGTTTCTGCAATTTCAACCGCTTTATTCCGGGCGACCTCAAGCAGCTGCCCGTCGGTGGATAGGGCACTCATGCTGAAGGAGTTGTCAATATATACCGATACGACTCCATTGGGCTGGTCAGGCAATTTTTGGCGGCCGGGGATATAGGGTTGGGCAAATGCCATCACCAATGCGATTATGGTAAGGATTCTTGCGATCAGAATAAGCAGGTTCTTTATTTTTGATTTTCGGTGGGTTTCATTTCTGAGATCCTTCAGAAAATCTACATTGCTGAAATAAACCGTGGCATACCTCCTGAAACTGAAAAGATGAATCAGAATGGGGATTGATATGGCAGTTAAAGCATACAGGAATGTGGGATAAAGAAACTTCATACACTAGAATGTACAACCAGTCGGTTATTCTATGGCAAAAATAGCAATTTCTTTCTCACCCGATGATTTGATAAATCCCCTGAACATGCCGGGTGTATTAAAAGGCATGGATACATTTCCGGAAGGATCGACAGCAATCAATCCTCCTGTACCTCCCAGTTTGCCTAATTTGGCGATGGTATTGGATGCTGCCTGGTCCAGGGTAAGATGCAGGTGCTCCATTTGAGCTGCTACCTCATGAGCCACTGCCAGCCGGATGAAATATTCTCCGTGGCCGGTGCAGGAAACAGCACAGCTCCGGTTGCTGGCATAAATGCCGGCCCCGATCAGGGGTGTATCACCGATCCGGCCATACCTTTTCCCAGTCATCCCCCCGGTAGAGGTAGCCGCACTCAGATTTCCAGATTGGTCAAGTGCCACACAACCTACGGTTCCGTAATTGTCGTTCTGGTTC
>CAYWTT010000419.1:0-4083 GCA_964461245.1 uncultured Prolixibacteraceae bacterium
CGGAGCGAATGCCCTGCACCCCGGCTTTTTTACCGGGAAAATACTGATCAATCTCGACTCGGAAGACGAAGGGGAGTTGTTTATAGGCTGTGCAGGAGGTGTCGACACCCTAGGCATATTTCATGTTAAACCGGTACCGGTACCGACCGGATATGCGGCTGTCGAGCTGAATGTCACAGGTTTGCAGGGAGGTCATTCAGGGGATGATATCCACAAGGGGCTGGGAAATGCCAACAAAATCCTGGTCCGTTTTCTCTGGCAGGTACAATCCAGGCACAAACTGTCACTGTCCGGTTTTGACGGAGGAAACCTGAGAAATGCCATTGCCCGGGAAGCCCGCGCCACTATTGTGCTTCCGTCTTCCAACCTGATGGAAATGATTTCTGATTTTGAACAGTTTGCATCCCTTATCGATTTTGAATTTGAAAAAACAGAACCCGGGCTGGTGATTTCATCCCGATTGGTGGATTTGCCATCTCTGATGATCGATGACACCTCCTTCACCCTGCTTTTAAACGCCCTTATGGCCTGTCCTCATGGTGTTCTGGAATGGAGCAGCCGGATGCCGGGCATGGTGGAGACCTCCACTAATCTGGCATCGGTGAAATTCACAGGCAGGGATAAGATTGAAGTTACTACCAGTCAGCGCAGTGAAATTGAGAGCCGGAAGTGGATGGCGGCTTCCATGGTCGAATCGCTCTTTACACTTGCCGGAGCAGAAGTGACTCATTCCGACGGTTATCCCGGATGGACACCCAACCCCTCCTCTGCCATTCTGAAACAAGCCATAGAATCTTACCAGAAGCTTTTCCATACAAACCCGGTCGTCCGCTCCATCCATGCCGGACTGGAATGCGGGCTTTTCCTTGAAAAATACCCGGAACTCGATATGGTCAGCATCGGACCTACACTCAAAGGGGTGCACTCCCCGAATGAACGGATCAACATTACCACGGTCGGAAAATTTTGGAAACATCTGGTCGATATGCTGGAAAATATCAGATGATTGGGCAGGCTTAGCCCTGAGTAGATAAATTCATATGGAGAAAGTCAAAATCGGTTTTATTGGAGCAGGGGGAATTGCCCGGTCACACGCCTATGCCCTGCAGTCCTTAAAGTTCTACTACGGACAGGTTCCAGAAATCGAGCTGGTTTCGGTATGTTCCGCACATGAAAGATCGAGGCATTCTTTTGCGGAAAAATATGGATTCAGCCGGGCGGAGTCAACGGAGCGTTTCATGGAAAGATCCGACGTGGATACCGTATTCATTCTGGGTCCAAACAAAACCCATTTTGAACATTTCCGTTCCGCGCTTGAAATGAAAAATGTGAAACGGATCTACCTGGAAAAACCGGTATGCTCCACTGAGCAGGAAGAAAAAGAGATGGCCCGGATGATGTCCCATTCCGGGAAGCGGGTACAGGTGGGATTTCAATACCTGCTGACCCCGGCGGTACGCGAAGCTATGCTTTTCTGGCGAACGGGGATACTGGGGAAGCCGCTTCATTTTGACCTGAAATACTTTCATGGCGATTATCTGCAGCAAAGCTACCGTGACCAGCGGAAAACACGCCTTACGCCTGCTCCCGACGGAGGGGCCATGGCCGACCTGGGATGTCACGGGATCAGCCTTTTAACCGCCTTTCTGGGAAACGGACTGACGCTGGTCAGTGCCATGCAGGCCGGAAAATTCGAAGGAGTGCCCCCAGGATCCGATCTTTTTTCCACGATTTCACTGCTCGATCGCCAGACAGGTGCTGCCGGTCATTTGTCGGCCAGCCGGATTAGTTCGGGATCGGGCGATCTGGTCAGCTTGGAAATTTATGCCGAAAAAGGAAATCTTCGATATACTTCGCAAACCTCCGATTTCTTCGAGTATTTCTTGGAATCAGAAGGCAAATGGATACGCAGGCCGGTAGGAAGCAACTACGCGGGGATCACTGCTTTCCCTTCGGGCCATGTACCGGCAGGCTGGTTACGTCCGATGGTCCATGCCCATTACCTCTTCCTCGGAGGAGAAGATCCCGGCGCTTTCATCCCCGACCTGGCACATGGTCTTGAAGTGCAGAGACTGGTAAGGGAAACCGCATGGCATCTTGAATATTTCAGAAAAAATTACCTCCATGATTAACCGAAGCAGCGGCATTTTGCTCCATCTCACCTCTCTTCCCGGGAAAGAAGGATCGGGAACCATGGGGAAAAATGCCTTTCAGTGGATTGACTTTCTCAGTGAAACCCGCCAGCATCTTTGGCAGATCCTGCCTTTGGGACCGGTCAGTTACGGGAACTGTCCCTACCAGTGCTTCTCGGCTTTCGCCGGAAATCCGATGCTGATCGACCTTTACCTGCTTGCAAAGGAAGGGCTGTTACCGGAAAAGGAGCTGTCGGACATACCCCGGTTCGACATCCGTCAGGTTTTATTTGACAAGGTCAGGAAGTGGAAAACGGAACAGCTGCAGAAAGCATTCGGAATCTTCAGGGAAACCCAATCTGGCCGTTTTCAGCATGAATATGCAGATTTTCTCAATGAACACAACTGGTGGCTGGCCGATTTTGCCCTCTTCATGGCCATCCGTTCCCATTTCAATGACCAGCCATGGATGGACTGGCCGGAAGAGCTGAAACGCAGACAACCCGATGCACTGAACGTTTGGAGGGAAAAACTGGCTGACCAAGTGGCCTTTCAGGAGTTTCAGCAGTTTTGTTTTTTCAGGCAGTGGAGAAATCTGAAAAACTATGCCAATGAAAAGAATATCAGAATCATAGGGGATATCCCCCTCTATGTGGCCGGTGACAGTGTGGATGTTTGGGCCAATCCGTCCATTTTTTACCTGGATGAAAATCTCCGTCCATTAAAAGTAGCGGGCGTTCCACCCGACTATTTCAGCAAAACCGGCCAGTTATGGGGCACCCCGGTGTTTAACTGGGAGGCCCTGCGCAATCAGGAATACCACTGGTGGCTGGCTCGTATCCACTTTAATCTGAGGATGTTTGACCAGGTCAGGATCGACCACTTCAGGGGACTGGAAGCTTACTGGTCGGTTCCGGCAGATGAAGAGACTGCCGTAAACGGTCAGTGGATGGATGCCAGGGGATTTGAAATGCTGGAAATACTGCGGAAACAGCTGGGGAATTTCCCGCTTATCGCAGAAGACCTGGGCACCATCACCCCCGAAGTGGAACACCTGCGCGACCGTTTTAACATGCCCGGAATGAAAGTGCTGCAATTCGGATTCAATACAGATGAAAAAAATGAACATCTGCCACACAATTTCACTGTTAACTCAGTAGTTTACACGGGCACCCATGATAACGACACAGCCTGGGCCTGGCTGCATGCCGCCGGGGAAAAGGAGAGAAAATTCGTAATGAAATACCTGAAAAACCATCACTGGCATCCGGTTTGGGCGCTGATTGAAATGGCTTGGGCATCGGTGGCCTGTAAAGCGGTTGTCCCCTTGCAGGATCTGCTTCAACTGGGTGCTGAAGCACGGATGAACATTCCCGGAATCGCTGAAGGCAACTGGGGATGGCGTTTCAGATGGGATCAGATCAGAGGGAAACACAGGAGGTTTCTGAAAGAGATCACCGAAAAATACAACCGATAACCGACTAGCCGACTAACCGACAACCTTTTATCTTCTGTCTCTTTTACTTTTTCCGCAAAATCACCATGGTGGCGCCATAGCCGTATTCCCTGAAAGAAGCATCCTGGACGTCGTATTTCTTATATCGTTTTTCCAATTCCCGGCGAAGCTCATTTTTAAGGGTTCCCTGACCCACGCCGTGGATAAATACGATCCTCCGGGTGCCGTTGCGGATAGCCTCCTCCATTTCGGAACGGAATCTACCCATTTGGATATCAAGCATTTCCTTGTTTGACAACCCGGTGACCGTCTCCACTAATTCCTGAATATGTAGATCCACCTCCCTCAGTTCAGCAGGTTCGTGTTTTTTCGGCGGCAAAGGCTTCCTGTCTCCGCTTTCATCCATTACCCCGGGAGCGCTGAAGTCGCGTTGCTGCAACTTTTCCAACTCCTCCGACAAATCCTTCTCCCTGATTTCAACCAATAAAGCCCTCT
>CAYWTT010000420.1:0-4079 GCA_964461245.1 uncultured Prolixibacteraceae bacterium
ATTATGCCTAAACATGGTTCCCGATCAGTATAAAAGGCTTGTGGCTAAAAATATAGCTGATAAAACTTTGATCGAAAACAAAGGACATGTAAGTACCGGACTGGTTGGGATTCAATGGCTTATGAGAGGGTTGTCGGACAACGGATATGCCGACCTTGCTTTTAAGATAGCTACAAACCGCGATTATCCAAGCTGGGGTTACATGATTGAGAAAGGAGCAACAACCATTTGGGAATTATGGAATGGTGATACTGCTATGCCTTCGATGAATTCGGCAAATCACGTTATGTTACTGGGGGACCTTATTGTTTGGTATTACGAATATTTGGCTGGTATCCAAAACGGGAAGGGAGATGTCGCTTTCAAGAAAATTAGGTTGAAGCCACTTATCGTTAATGGGTTGAATTATGTGAAAGCTGATTTTCATTCGGCTCACGGATTAATTAAAAGCTCGTGGGAAAAGCGGGAAGGTTTTTTTGTGTGGGATATCAGCGTGCCGTGCAATACTACGGCAACGGTTTATATCCCTGCCAGTCCGGAAAATACGATTATGGAAAACGGCGTGAAAGCAACGTCGGCCAAAGGAGTCAGATTTAAGAAATTCGAGAATGGCCACGCTGTTTTTGAAGTGGGTTCCGGAAGCTATCACTTTGCTGTCGGTGCAGATATTTAATCGGGAACAGAATTTATGCGTTATGATTTTAATCTGAAAAACAAGTACTTAAAATTTATATACAATCAATGGAACGACGTCAATTTATAAAAGCAGGTAGTATAGGCGTTCTGGCATCGTCTGTTTCGTTGCCTGCCGCTGCTTCCGGCACTGTTTCGTCATCTTCGGGCGATTATATAAAAGAAGAAAGACAAGTGCCGGTTAAAGGCTCGTACGATGTTATTGTCGCCGGCGCCGGTCCTGCCGGGGTAAGCGCAGCTATTGAGGCGGGGCGCAGCGGTGCGAAAACCCTATTGCTCGAAAACCACGGTTGTCTTGGCGGCGTATGGACATCAGGCCTGCTTACGTGGATACTGGATCAAAAAAATAAATCGGGCTTGTTGAGAGAGATGATCGACGACCTCAAAACAAGAGATGCTATAAGTTTAATCCCGACAGGTTCATCGCTGTCGTTCGACGTGGAAGAAATGAAGCTTCTTCTGGAAGAATATTGCCAGAATGCCGGCGTCGATATTTGTATACACACACGGATTGTGGGTGCCGTAAGCAGTAAGAAAAAACGGTTGACGCACATCGTTACAGAATCTAAGTCAGGGAGGGAAGCTTGGGCCGGAAAGATATTTATTGATACAACCGGCGATGGAGATCTGGCAGCTTTATCGGGTTGCCAATTCGATTATGGGGATCCGGAAAACAATTTTGTGGGACAGCCTTTTAGCCTTTTGGCAATGATTAGCGGAGTGAATTTCGATGACATAAAAAGTTTTGTCCGTTGGGCTGAAGATACCGGATCGAATTCGAAAAAGAGGTTATTGAGCCTGATTCAAAGCGGAGGATTTAACCCGTCTTACCAGAATCCCAGTATTTTCCCGATCAGGAACGATCTTTTTATGGTAATGGTAAACCACGAATATGGACTTAATGGGTCGAACATGGCGGATGTCAGCAAAGCGACCCTCCATGCCAGAAAAGAGATAAGCCAGGTTGTAAAAGCCCTGAAGAAAACAGGGGGGGCATGGAAAGATATCAGGGTAATTGCTACAGCCGAACAGATTGGTATCCGGGAAGGACGTCGGATTCATGGGCTATATACTGTTACAACCCAGGATATAGTTGACGGACGTAGGCACGAAGATGCTGTTTGTCGGGTAACTTTCGGTATCGACGTTCATTCAGTACACAAAGCACACGAAAATAACACTGGTTACAATCGCGGACTGAAGTCACAATCGTACGATATCCCGTTACGTGCGCTGATTGCAAAAGATGTGAATGGACTGATGATGGCCGGGCGCTGCATCAGTGGTGATTTTATGGCCCATTCGAGTTACCGGGTAACCGGGAATGCCGTTACTATGGGGCAGGCTGCCGGCCGGGTTGCCGCCTTTGCTGCCCGGAAAAATATTTTGCCGCAGGATGTTCCGTTCGATCAAACCGGATTGTAATAAACAGCGAATTGTAACAGATAAAAAATCGATAACATATGTTTAATAATATGACACATAGATTTTTGGCGGCTCTCGTAGGTTGCCTGCTGATTTGCAGTAACGCTTTTGCCCAGGCCGATAGCCAGGTTATTACAGGCTGGCCCTACTTCAGGTCGGTGCCGGATGCCTTGTACGATTACTTTTCAGGCGAAGCATACGATTTGTTGTCGCAGCGGAACGATTATGTCAGGAAAATTACAACCAGGGAAGCCTGGATTCAACAACAGGCCAACGTTAGCAGGAAGTTAATGGATATAGTCGGGCCATTTCCCGAAAAAACGCCGTTAAATCCGCGGATAACCAAGGTCATTGATAAATCATGGTACCGGGTTGAGCATGTTATTTTTGAATCACAGCCTGGATTTTACGTTACTTCTTCATTGTTTTTACCCAAGAACTTAAAAAAGAATGAAAAAGCTCCGGTGGTACTCTACGCCAGCGGGCATTCGGATGCTGGCTATCGTGGTGGTTATACCCGGATTATACTTAATTTGGTAAAAAAAGGCTTTGTGGTTTTTGCTTGGGATCCTATTGGTCAAGGAGAACGAAAACAATACATTGATCATAAAACCGGAAAAACAATAGTTGGAAATCCTACCAGGGAACACCTTTTTACAGCTTTACCAACATTCCTTACCGGCAGTTCTTTGGCTCGGTATGTGATCTGGGATGGTATCAGGGCAGTCGATTACCTTTTGACCCGCAGTGAGGTTGATCCTGCTCGTATTGGAATGACCGGGCGTTCGGGAGGCGGTTTTCAGTCTTTGTATATTCCGGCGTTTGATGACCGCATTTATGCTACGGCACCCGAGAATCATGTGACAAATTGTACGCGTATAATGCAAAAAATTGGACCCCGTGATGGAGAACAAAATCTTTTCCACATGTTTGCCAACCAAATAGATCATCCAGATTTACTTGAAGTAAGAGCGCCGAAACCAACATTAATAATCGCTACGGCTAACGACATATTTAACATCGATGGCACACGTGAAACGTTTAAAGAGGTTGCACAGGCTTACAAATCTTTTGGCAAAGAAACCGATTTTATGATGGTAGAAGATATAGCCGGGCACCAATCGACTAAAAGCAATAACGAAACGATTTATGCTTTTTTCCAGAAATACCTGAATAACCCCGGAAACCCTGCCGAAGAAGCCGTTGAGATGCTTACTGATGATGAATTGAATGTTACTGAAACCGGACAGGTTGAAACTGCGATGAACAGCAAAACAGTTTTCGATTTTAATAGTGAGGTGGGGCATGATCAGGCGGCGAAACTAAAAAACAAGTGGGAAACAGGTGCGATAAATCCAGCCCAGGTTGTTTCATCTGCGCAAAAATGTACCGGTTATCTGAAACCCAAAACCGATGACCAGCCTGTAATGACTGGGGCTATTAAGCACGAAGGGTATATTATTGAGAAATATTTTGTAAAAGGGGAAGGCAATTATCCGGTTCCTTATTTGTTGGCTCTGCCTGATAATCCGAACAACAAAGCCATTTTGTATATCCATCCGGCAGGAAAAGATGCTGTGGCAACAAAAGATGGGGAACTTGAATGGTTTGTGAGGAAAGGTTTTACCGTTTTGGTTCCCGATTTAATAGGAACAGGAGAAACTGGCCCTGGCGAATGGTCGGGCGAAAAAGATTTCGCCCATGCGATTAATAAGGGGCTGGATTTCCAGCTATGGTATGCCTCCATGTTTGTGGGTAAAAGCATCGTAGGGGTCCGGGCTGCAGATGTGGTTAAACTGACTGGAATTCTCAAAAGCAGAGGCTCCTCACGAGTCTATGCTTTTGCCAGTCAGACCATGACCCCTGTTTTGCTTCATGCAGCCGCGTTAGCCAGTGATATCGACCGGGTAGCACTCGATGAGCCGCTTATGTCTTATTTCTCCATTGTTTCCACCCGGTTT
>CAYWTT010000421.1:0-4072 GCA_964461245.1 uncultured Prolixibacteraceae bacterium
CAGTCCCAATAGGCTAACCCTGTATGGTTACCTTTAAAGTTGCGAAACAAGAAGGAACCATGGGTAAAAGTACAAATTTTAGCAGACAGCCGGTTGTTTGAGTTTATTACCAACAATTTTGAACTTACGGCCGAAAAAGTAGCCTTGATTTACAAAAAACGATGGCAGATCGAGTTGCTATTCAAACAACTGAAACAGAACTTCCCGTTAAAATACTTTCTTAGCGACAATGAAAATGCCATTGAAATCCAGATTTGGGCAGCATTGCTGGCAAATTTACTGCTGACGCTGATAAAAAGCAGTCTGAAGCGTAGTTGGTCATTTTCAAACATGGTGTCCGTGATTCAGCAGCAATTGATGAATTACATCAATATCTATTGTTTCCTGGAAGACCCGGAAGGAAGCTGGCGGGAAATCATTAAAGAAAACCGCCTGAAATATCAAAACTCACTCTTCCCAGAAATGCAGGGGGCTTACTTTTGAAAATGGAAAATGCTGTTGTTGAAAACCAACAGCTTGCGAGACAAAAAACATTAATTTACCGGTTTACCGGACAACAATGATTCACAAATATAAATACAATGCTGGATATTACGATGTTAAACTGGCAATAAACGACTTATTTCCGTATGGGATGAAACGGCCGGTTCGGGTGAATCTTTTATCCGCAATGTGACAAACTGTTACTGAGACTGGTCATCAGGAGAGAAACAACATCCTTGAATTCCGGGTTACCGTTTCATTAAGATACGCTTAGTATGTTTTAATAATTGAGGTCTGAATGACCATACTTAAAAATATCTCTTATTTTTGTGAAAGGCAATGAGGTCTGCCCATAACCGCCTGTTTTTCAGTTTGGGCTGATGACATCTGCTACATGAAAACTGAGTTATAACCAATTAATTTTAAAATCTCTTTATATGGAATTTTCACATGAAGTGGAACATATGATTTGCGTCGCACAGGGCGCCAATCATGGACCGGCACCTATTCCCGAGGAAGGGAAATGGGTGAAGGCTAAGGAAATCAGGGATATTTCAGGCCTGACGCACGGAGTGGGCTGGTGTGCCCCGCAGCAGGGTGCATGTAAACTTACCCTGAACGTCAAGGACGGGATCATCCAGGAAGCGCTGGTCGAGACCCTGGGATGCTCCGGCATGACCCATTCGGCGGCCATGGCATCTGAGATCCTTCCGGGAAAGACGATCTTGGAAGCACTGAATACCGATCTGGTGTGTGATGCCATCAACACCGCCATGCGGGAGTTGTTCCTGCAGATAGTGTATGGCCGGACACAAACCGCCTTTTCAGAAGGCGGTCTGCCGATCGGTGCAGGTTTGGAAGACCTCGGGAAAGGATTAAGGAGCATTACGGCAACCATGTATGGAACGGTGGCCAAAGGACCCCGGTACCTGGAAATGGCTGAAGGTTACGTCACCCGGATCGGGCTTGACAAAAACGATGAAATCATCGGATATGAATATGTCAACCTCGGACGGATGCTGGATATGATCAAGGGAGGAACGGAAGCCGGGGAAGCTTTGAAAAAAGCCTCCGGGAAATACGGCCGGATGGAAGAAGCAGTGAAAGTGATAGACCCACGTAAAGAATAGGAGGAATGTACCATGCCATTATTTGAAAGTTACGAGAGAAGAATCAACCAGATCAATAAGGTTTTAAATTCTTACGGTATTTCTTCCCTGGAGGAAGCAAAGGAGATCTGTGACAGAAAAGGGGTGGATGTCTATAACATTGTGAAAGGTATTCAGCCCATCGCATTTGAAAATGCCTGCTGGGCCTATATCGTGGGGGCAGCGATCGCCATAAAAAAAGGCCAGACCCATGCGGCGGATATTGCCGCCACGTTGGGTGAAGGGTTGCAAGCCTTTTGCATTCCCGGATCGGTGGCCGATGACCGCAAAGTGGGACTGGGACACGGAAATCTGGCCGCCATGCTGTTACGCGAGGAAACCAAATGTTTTTGCTTCCTGGCCGGACATGAGTCTTTTGCTGCGGCAGAAGGAGCCATCGGGATTGCCAAATCAGCCAACCGGGTGCGCAAAGAACCTCTCCGCGTGATTTTGAACGGGTTGGGAAAAGATGCTGCCAAAATCATCGCCCGGATCAACGGTTTTACCTATGTGCAGACCCAATTTGATTATTATACGGGTGAGCTGAAAGAGGTTCAGCGGATTGCCTATTCTTCCGGAGAAAAGGGGAAAGTGAACTGCTACGGTGCCGATGATGTCCGTGAAGGAGTAGCGATTATGCATAAGGAAGGCGTAGATGTTTCCATCACCGGAAATTCAACCAATCCGACCCGTTTCCAGCACCCTGTGGCAGGAACCTATAAAAAAGAATGCGTAGAGCAGGGAAAGAAGTATTTCTCGGTAGCTTCAGGAGGAGGAACCGGACGTACCCTTCATCCCGACAATATGGCTGCCGGTCCTGCCTCATACGGAATGACCGATACCATGGGCCGGATGCACTCCGATGCCCAGTTTGCTGGATCCTCATCCGTTCCGGCCCACGTGGAAATGATGGGACTGATCGGCATGGGCAACAATCCGATGGTAGGCGCTTCTGTGGCAGTGGCTGTGGCGGTTTCACAAGCATAAAACCTCACTTTCGCCTTAAGCAATAGAGGAATTTCAAGAATTGAAGGAGGTACATAAAGACAAAAACCGCGAAAGCGGTTTTTGTCTTTATGTCCTCTTAAGGCATACCGGTTAAGCAGACCAGAATTTGATCACCGGGATATCTTTGCAAAGATTATCACAACCGAAGTTACTTCTGTCCTTGGTAACATCTGCGACCGATTTTACCACCAGTTCCACGTCATCGGAATACAGGGTATGCCCGCTGTGTTTGATTATGTTTTTTTCCCTTCCCAACAGATAAATAAACTTTTATTTCATCCATTAACTGTATGAAAAAGAAACCTGTAAGATGTAACCAGAGAGAAATTCCTTTGCATGAATCCGGTACAACCTTTCTCATAAGGGGTGAAAGTTTTGATGCCGGGAAAGGAACTGCTAAGTCACTTTTGCCTGCCTGGTACGCTGTGGTCAAGGAAAGCAGCTGGTCTGCCATTTAAATCAGGGAAGCCGCATCGGTGATGGAATGGTGAAAGGTCAGGATGATTTCTGATTCGCCATTCTCTGTTCCGGACCGGAGAAAATGTACCCTGATTAACGGAGCAATGCAGTAATCAAATCCAAGGTTAATTTCACTCTGTTCCACTTCCATCCAGTGGAAACTGTGCTGGCAATCTTCCGTTTTCAGCGGAATGGAATCAGGGGTATGACTTTTTCAAACCAGAAGTGACCTTTATGAGAAACAATGGTTGCATTTAACAGCGGATGCAGTTTTTACCATGCGTCAAGTCTTGATCTTAGCACACTGCCCGAAGGTCCCGCCTCATCTTCAACACACAAACCAGGGCCAGCGGAAAAGCCTGTCCGGTAATGGTCAAGGCCTCCTCCATCTGACTTAAGGGTCTGAGCATTGGTTGGGAGGATTCGGTCAGCATGGTATCAGGATCATGCAAGTTGAAAATTGATTAAAAAATGAACCGTTTCAGCGAGATATACCGGTCAATCTGTAGCTATAAACAAATATATTTTAAATATGAATTCATATAGGTGAATAATTGCTTTGAAAATTGGATTCAGTAAAACAGCAGCCGGTCGCCGTTTCCTGAAAGGGAAACTTTTTCCGGCTTTGAAATGAATGTTTAATTTTCCGGTAAAACATATGCCATTTCACGCTGCAGGTCCCATTGTTACAATATTTTTATAATTTTGCACCGGCCTTTAACGAAAAGACCATTAATGATTGACCTGTAGTGTAATTGGCAACACGTCTGATTTTGGTTCAGAAGAGTTCAGGTTCGAGCCCTGACAGGTCAACAAAAAGTTCTTGAAAGTTATCGCGTTTCCGTATTAACTTTTAACTTTGCACTCCGAAAATTGTCCTGTGGTGTAATTGGCAACACGTCTGACTCTGGATCAGAAAAGTTCAGGTTCGAGCCCTGACAGGACAACCAGAATAAAGCCGCGTCAGCGGCTTT
>CAYWTT010000422.1:0-4068 GCA_964461245.1 uncultured Prolixibacteraceae bacterium
CAGGCTTATGTATTCCTGAATGGCTCAGATACCACTACCTTTCACATTTATAAAGATGTGGACAATACCTACTATCTGTTATATAATGCCCTTCTAAAACAATACCGGGCTGAAGCGAGGTTCCTGATCGCATTTTCCTATTTTGAACTGTTTAAAAGATATGGAGGGGTACCCATAATTGACAAAGCATTAACGGCTGACGACAATCTGAATATTCCCCGTAGCAGCGTTTCCGATGTGGTTAATTTTATTCTGGCACAATGCGACAGCGCAATAAAAGTCTTGCCAAAATCTTATGACTCAAGCAATACCGGGCGGGCCACATTGGGTGCTGCTTATGCCTTGAAGTGCCGCACCCTGTTGTATGCTGCAAGTCCCTTGTTCAATAACGGATCGTATAATAAGGAGCTTTGTGATAAGGCAGCAAAAGCGGCATTTGAGATTTTTGGAGGGGCAGTGAAGGGAACCTATTCCCTTGAATCCGATTACGGAAAACTCTTTACACGAAATTACTCCAGCAAGGAGCTGATTTTTGAAAAGAGGGAAGGCAATTCGAACTATTATGAAAGGGCCAATTTCCCTATTGGCTTTGATGGCAGTGGGAATGGGGCAACCTGTCCGTCTCAAAATCTGGTCGATGCTTACGAAATGACCAACGGGAAATCAATAACAGATCCTGCATCCGGTTACAATCCGAATGACCCCTATAAAAACCGGGATCCGAGGCTGGCCTTTTCGATCATCGTGAACAATTCCACATTTAAAGGCCGTGCAGTCGAAGCGTGGACCGGTGGACTGGATGGAAAGGGAAAAGAAAAGGCCACCAAAACCGGCTATTATATTAAAAAATATATCGATGATCAACTGGATCTTCTGCAGGACAGGACAAGCCGGCATACATGGTATTATTTCCGTTTAGGGGAAGTATATTTGAATTACGCAGAGGCTATGAATGAGGCTTATGGACCAAATGATAACAGATACGGATTATCTGCCGTTGATGCGGTAAACCTGATCCGGGCGCGGGCAAAGATGCCTGTACTTCAGGCTGCCGACTTTGCTTCAGCGGATGCTTTACGCCAGAAGATAAGGAATGAACGCCGTGTCGAACTGGCCTTCGAAGAACACCGCAGCTGGGATGTGCGTCGTTGGAAAATTGCAGAATCAACTTTGGGGGCCGACCTGAGAGGAATGGAAATCGAAAAAAAAGCAGATGGGACGTTTACCTATACTCCCTATGTGGTCGAAAAGAGGGATTTTAATTCCAAAATGTATTTCTATCCGATACCGAATTCAGAAATACTGAAGGAGCCTAAGTTGACTCAGAACGAAGGCTGGCAGTAATTTTTTAAGTGGTTGACCTTCGAATCTTGTTTCGATGAGAGGTGATGAGGCTGTATCATAAGGCCTCTGTGTGACGCTTTGTAATCTCTCCCGATGGATCGGGAAAAGTTGTGTTACCTCAGTGTAAATTTGTAACTAATTATTACATAGGGTATCACAGAGCACACACAGAGAAAAAGCCAGGAATTGTTTCTTTTGATGCAGCCTCATCTAATTTATTCTGGCTTAGTTTCCTTTCCTTATAGAAGAATGGGATGTTCAAAAAGCTTTTCCGGAAAGGGGTCTATGCAACAAGACTTTTCATCTTAAACGAGTCGTGCGCATTTCGGGGTGATTGGCTGCCGGATAAAAACGCCACACGGATATCTTTTTAACAACTTAGCCGGTGGGCACTTTAATTTTGTTCATTTGCCGGTTTAAAAAATGTTCGGTGCAGAAAGGGACCAACCCAGATGAATATCTTGTGATTGGTGATTGTCCGTTTCGCTTTGTTCAGTTTAAAATTAGCTCCTCGGCACAGGACGAACCGAAAATTCTCGATCAGATAGGGATAACAATACATAATGATCAAGATCTTAAAAGCTGTTCTGCCTTGTGTTGTTGCATTTGAATCAGTTGTTTTTTGCTCGTGTAAGCTGACTAAAGATTTTGCGTTGCCTGATTCGAAAAATAAATGGTCGCACCATTATGCTTATGGCAGTCCTTCGTGGGATAATTTTGAACGCTTCCCGAACAATCCAGTAAGTACTGGCAGCAAGGGAAAGGAGTGGCCTGTAAACGGATTTTTATTCAGCGATCCGGTTAGTGGAAACTGGTATTTATATGTTGGCGAGTACCGGCAAAACTACGACCTGGTAAAAGATTCAACTTCAAAAAGCCTCAATTGCGCCATTTTTAAGTCAGACAACAAAGGGAAAACCTGGGGAAAAACGGGAGACCTTTTCCCCTTGAATTTTAGATGCTATGATTCGCTTCAAATTCAGGTCCCCGATGTAATTGGTATATTATGAATAAAATAACTTTATTGGTTTTGGCTTTGATGGTTTCTTTTTCTGTCAGCGCTCGGGTTCAGACTTTACCCAAAGCCGGGTATGACCGACGAATTCGTGATTTTGTGAATTCAATGAAAATTGTTGACACCCATGAACATTTGGTAAATCCTGCAATTATTAAAAAGAGTTGGCCGCTTGATTTTATGTTACTGTTGAACCATTATGCTGATGATGATATAAAATCAGGAGGAATGTCAACCGCCGATTTCGATAAATTGCTGAAAGATTCCCTTTCGGTTAAGGATAAATGGATGAAAGTTGCCCCTTATTGGCTGAAAGCATCAAATACGGCCTATAATCGGTCTGTTTTGTTGACTGTCCAAAAATTGTTCGGAATGGATGATTTGAATAGTTCAACAGTTGAAGTGCTTTCTGAAAAAATCAGGCATTCGTATGATAATGAGGTTGACTGGTTCAATTTTGTACTAAAAGCCAAATGCAAAATCCAGTATGTTGTTCTTGACAGGGACGACCGGACTTATGGCGATCGGGAAATGTTCCGGTATGTTAAACGTTTCGATAATTTTATCAATATTGATTCCTGGGGGGAAATAAAGTCTCTCTCGAAAGCTTATGGTATTGACATTGAGACTGTTGATGATCTTACTGAGACATTGAATGTTGCATTTGATAAAGCGTTGAACGAAGGTGTTGTGGCAGTAAAAACAGCGCTTGCCTACGACAGGACTTTATTATATGAAGAGGTCAAAAAGGAAAAGGCGGAAGCCGTATTTAATCAGTTAAAAATGGTGGGAGGCAAGTCCACTCTTCCGTTTACGGAAGCGAAATATTTTCAAGACTATATGATGCACCGTTTATTGGAGCTAGTCGATAAAGCCAATATCCCTTTACAAATTCATACGGGGCTTCAGGCTGGTGAAGGTAACCGTATTGAAAATACAAATCCGGTATTACTGGCGAATTTATTTCTAAAATATCCCGATGTAAAATTTATACTTTTTCATGGAGCATATCCTTATGGCGGTGAGTTATCTGTCCTGGCCAAAAATTTCAGGAATGTGTACATTGATTTATGTTGGTTGTATATTATATCTCCTTCCTATAGCGAACGATATTTGAACGAATGGCTTGAAACAGTACCTGCCAATAAAATCATGGCTTTTGGCGGCGATTTCAAGAATGTTGAAGGTGTTTTTGGACATCAGTTGATTGCCAGGCAAGTAGTTGCCAATGTGCTGATAGAAAAAGTGCAAGGTGGTTCTTTATCCGAGAATGAAGCAATACGGGTTGCCCAATGGATTCTTCATGATAATGCGATCCATGTGCTTGGTCTCAGGGAAAGTGGAGACTGAATTAAAATGTCAGGTTTTCATTTCTGCTGAAATTCATCAGCATTGAATTCACTGTAATTGGTTTTTAAAGAGATTCGCCTGTAAAAGAAGGACATTGTCACCTGATTTTTCTATCTGTGTGCTTTATTTTCTAAAGAGCCGAGGATTTCTCTGTTTCTTTTTCAGAAATATCCCGTTTCCAATGTTCGGATTGATCCGTAAATAATTCGGCATGAAACAGTTTTATGTGAAAATGAACATCTTTTGTGTGAATTAAAACAAGAAATTTGGCAAGACGTGATGATAACAGTAATTAAAGCGATATCCTATGAATCTGGCAAGTAAATTAGTCTTAATGATTTTCTTTCTATATGTGTTTT
>CAYWTT010000423.1:0-4065 GCA_964461245.1 uncultured Prolixibacteraceae bacterium
TGATCTATAAAAAAAACAAATGGGGATTCTCTTTCGGGTACGCACCCGTTTCGGGTGGAGTCAGGGAAAAATACGGGAAGGGTATTCCCTCTCAGGAGTTAATACTGGCTGAAACGCTTACTTATCCACAAATGAAAATTTCCGGTTACCAGGCAGATTTTTCTTTCATGTCTGCTTCCTATTTCCATGGCATTCAGGCTGGTGTTACTTTTGACATGAGTGATGCGGTCTCGGTATATGGCGGCCTTCGGTATGTGTATGCAGTAAGGAATTACCAAATGACGGTTGGCAATATCCTGGTGAAAATGGATGGCAACCTGGTGCCTGCACAACCGGTCTTTATTGCTGAAGGAGATGAAATGAAACGATATGCTGCCGATGCGATCGGAGTTGCTGACTGGCTCCAGAAGGAGCTGATTTCCATCGGAGCCGGTGATTACAGCCTTGCCGTTTTACAGCAGACAGGGTATCTGACGGCAGAAAAGAAAAATCAGCTGATTAACGGCCTGAAAAATTACCTGGTAACTTCCGTCACGGATAGCTGGACAGCGTCCAGGGTGCAGAGCGAGTATAACAAAGTAGCAGATTCCTTTGTTAGCCAGGGTAATGAATTGATAACCAAGGGGAACAGCCTGACAGGGAAAGAGAACGAAACAACACAGAAAGGCACCGGAGTGACACCTGTAGTAGGCATAAACCTTTTCCCTCTGGATAACCTGAATATTTCGGCGAGATTCGAATACAGGACCAAGATCAAACTGGTGAACCGTTCAGAAAGCAGGGAAAACACCCCCTTCCCGGATGGGGAAATAACCCGGAGTGATCTCCCAGGCCTGTTTGCATTCGGGATCAGCCACCATATGTCAGACGCACTGGAAGCCCAGTTTTCCTACAACGTGTATTTCGATAAGCAGGTAAACTGGGGTGACAATTTCCGCGAAAGGTATGTGTACCAAAGGGTGGAAAAGCGGCGGGTGGAACACAATATGTATGAAATTGCCGGTGGTTTGCAGCTCAGAGTCAGCAGAACTGTGTCATTCAGTCTGGGAGGTATGCTTTCCAGACCGGGTACCGCATCTTCTTTTCAGAGTGATTTCTGGTTTGAGGCGCCTTCGTTCACCCAGGGAGGAGGGTTGGAATGGAAGGTGAACGAATCACTTACCCTGGATGCCGGCATTGCCAAGACTTTTTATGAAGATGTGGCTGTCACCGTTTCAGACAGAGAGGGAGGACATTATACCGATTCATACGGGAGGTCCGTCTGGCGGCTGGGCGTAGGTCTCTCTTATACCCTTTTTAAGAAATGAGCCGGTAAACCTCACTGGCTTCGATCCGGCTGGTGAGAAGCACCTTTGTATGACCATACAATGGTTCAAAAGCGGAATAGGCTATTTCAGGAGTATTGTTCTCCTGCGAGAGGTGACTCAAAAAAACGCATTCCAGATCAGGATGCTTATCCCGAAGGACAAGCTCAGCCGCCTGTATGTTAGACAGATGGCCCACCGGAGAGGCCACCCGTTTCTTCAAAGGCCAGGGGTAAGAGCCTGCCCATAACATTTTCTCATCGTAGTTTGACTCAATGAATGCAGCGTGACATTGGTGCAGAGCTTTTCTGACCCTTTCGCAAGGTTCGCCAATATCTGTAAAAACGCCAACGCTCTTTCCGTTATATCCGATCAGGAAGGAGCAGGGTTCAGCGGCATCATGACTCTTCCGGAAGGTGTGAACCTGGAACGAACCGGCAGGAATGGTTTCGCCCGGTTCGAAAAACCGGATATAGAGAGGCCTGTATGAAGAGGGCAGGGCATAATAGGTATGCTTCGACATCCAGATATTCAGCCCATGCCGTTTGCTCAGGACCTGGATACCTCTTGAATGATCGGAATGTTCATGCGACAGGAATACAGCCCTGACCTTTCCGATATCCAGATTGCGGCTAATAAAACGCTCCCGGAGCTGCCGGGTGGAAATGCCGGCATCGATCAGTACCGCGTCCCTCTCATTGCCGATATAATAACTGTTGCCATTGCTGCCGCTGGCCAGCGCACAAATTTCAATCACACTTCCTCTTATTAAATTTTAAGTTCAGGATTCCATCTCCGGGGTGCATAGATCGATCGCCTTTTTTCTATACCTGATTTACCGTAAATTTTCCCGGATTATTTCACCAGGTTGGAGATAGCTTTGAATTCAGGGACTGCAGAGCTGCCCGTCAGTTCAAAAAGGAGAGATTCAGCGGAGGTCATCATGATCCCTTCATGGCGGAAGCGCTCCCTGGCCAAATCCAGATTATGCGTGTACCGGGAAGAGACACAATCGGCCACAATCACAGGATGGTAACCGCATTCTTTCAGATCGAGGGCAGTCTGAAGCACACAAACATGAGACTCGATGCCGCAGATCACCACATTCTTCGCTTCCGATTCCATTAACCTTTTCAGAACTTCTGCTTCACCGCAACAGCTGAAATCCCTCTTTTCTATGAACCCGGAATTTCCGAGGGCTGACATGATCTCAGGAATGGTATGTCCCAGTCCCCTGGTATACTGCTGTGTGACCATCAGGGGAATGCCCAGGACCTGCAAACCCCTGATCAGTATCGAGCAGTTCCTGATCAGTTCCTCCTTCGCTGACATGACCGGCACCAATTTTTCCTGCATATCGATTACCAGTCCAAACGTATTTTCTCTCCTGATCCTCATTTTCCCAGATCATCCTTTCCTGGCCTGCTCCCGTGACTTGTCGCCCAGGTAGCCTCCATGGTGTCTTTTTGAGTATTCCTGGCTGGTGAAGCCGATTTTTTTCATCATCAGCACCATCAGGATATCACCGATTACCGTCATGGTGGTGGTGGAGGTGCTGGGAGTAAGTCCCAGCGGGCAAACCTCTTCGGGAGCACCGGTGAACAGGCATACATCGGCCATTTTTGCCAGCTGGCTGTCCATATTCCCGGTAATGACGATCAGCGGAAGTCCGCTGTGCAACCTGCCCGCCAGTTCGGTCAATTCCAGTATTTCACGTGTTTTTCCCGAATTGGAGATGAGCAGCAGCACATCGTTTTCCTGGATAACCCCTAAATCTCCATGCTGTGAATCACTGGGATGCAGAAATACGGAAGGGGTACCGGTTGAACTGAGTGTGGTGGCGATGTTCAGGGCGATCTGTCCCGCCTTTCCCATGCCACTGGCTACCAGCTTCCCTTTTTTTACATGCACCCGGTCAAAAATAATATTTACACACTCTTCATACCCGGAAGTTACCGGGATATTGGTTATGGCCATCGCTTCCCTGGCGATGACCTGACGGATATGTTCTATCATTGCCTGTTTTTACAATCAGAAATGCAAAAATAGCTATTTTTTATTGTTGAATATTTTTTAATTTTATCGGATATGCAATAAGGGATTGAGACTGTTGAACCTTCCTCATTTCCTGTTGTTATTGAAAAACGGAAATTATCAGATCTGACTTATGAAAATTCACGAATACCAGGCAAGAGATCTATTCAGAAAGTATGGAATTCCGGTTCCGGATGCCATCGTGTGTCACTCAGTGGATGAAGTGGAAGCCATGGTGCCCGACGATAACCGACTCCGGGTTATAAAGGCGCAGGTTCATGTGGGCGGAAGAGGTAAGGCCGGAGGAGTTAAACTGGCCCGGACCAAGGCTGAAGCTGTAGAAAATGCCAGAAAAATCCTAGGAATGAACCTGAAAGGCTACCTGGTTGAAAAGGTATTGGTAGGTCAGGCTGTCGACATAGACCGTGAATTTTACGTTGGTCTGATCAATGACAGGAATGCCAAAACGGTTACGCTGATGGTAAGTTCAGAGGGAGGCGTTGAAATCGAAGAAGTGGCTAAAGTCTCGCCGGAAAAGATAATCAAAATTCCGATCGATCCGTTAGCCGGGCTGATGGACTGGCAGGCCAGGGAGGCAGCCATGATGCTTTTCCCGGAGATCAGGCATGTAAGAACGGCTGCCGGCATCTTTCAGAAGTTGTATCAGCTTTACCTGGACACCGATTCATCGCTGGCCGAGATCAATCCACTGGTTCTCACCAAACAG
>CAYWTT010000424.1:0-4054 GCA_964461245.1 uncultured Prolixibacteraceae bacterium
GTTTGCCAGTGCCGATCGTGACAAAACGGGCGCGCTGACGCCTGCCGAATTCCTGACGGCAGGGGAAGTGCCCGGTCCGGTTGTGGTCCGGCTTGATCCTTGGGACTATAACCTGCACCGGAACGGAAATCCTTTCGATCTTCATCATTTCTTTCATAATCCTGAAGAATACAACGGCCATTTCAGTAGGTTTCTTTCTGAGACCGACCTGCTGATCGGGGCAGCTTACTGGGATCCGAAAGCCCCGGTGCTTTTCAGCCTGGAGGATACCCGGCGTCCCGGATTCAGAATATCAGTGATTGCAGATATCACCTGTGATATCGATGGATCGATCCCCACCACCCGCCGGGCAAGCACCATAGCCGAACCCTTTTATGATTTCAATCCGGACACCTTTGGGGAAGAGCGCGCTTTTTCCGGGCCAAAAAATATCACGGTAATGGCTGTGGATAACCTCCCCTGCGAAGTTCCACGAGACTCTTCGTTCGATTTCGGGAATAACCTGATAGACAGCGTGCTTCCGTGTCTGGCCGGGAATGACCCCGACGGGATCATCGAGCGGGCCACCATTACGCGGGAAGGGGCCCTGACCGGACAATACGCCTATCTTCAGGGATACATGGAAGGAAAGGAATGAACATCAGGATCCATTTGTATGACCTTTACTCGGTAGGCTATGCTGAATATTTTCAAAAAAACGTAATATGAAAAGAATTTTGATTTTGGGAGCAGGATTATCCTCCAACTCGCTGATACGCTACCTGGAGAAAAAAGCATCTTTGAATCATTGGGAAATCGCCGTCGGTGACAGGGATGTGGAAATGGCCAGGCAAAAAACCTCTGCTCCCACCAGAACCTTTGCTTTTAACCTGAGCGAACAGGAAAAACTGGAAAAAGAGGTATCACGTGCCGACCTGGTGATATCCATGTTGCCGGCCAGACATCATCCGTCCGTGGCAAAAGTATGTCTGCAAAACGGAAAATCCTTTATGACCGCCTCGTATGAATCACCTCAGATGAAGGAGATGGAGCCGGAAATTAAATCCAGAGGTTTGCTTTTCCTGAATGAGATCGGGCTCGACCCGGGAATAGATCACATGTCGGCCATGCAGGTCATTGAGCGTATTAAAGAGCAGGGACACCGGCTCACCGGATTTGAATCTTTTACAGGGGGACTGGTTGCTCCTGAATCGGACAACAATCCCTGGCATTATAAGTTCTCATGGAATCCCACCAATGTAGTATTGGCGGGATGGCCCGGCCCTGCCCGGTTCATTCAGTGCGGCCGGCTGAAATATATCCCTTATCACCGATTGTTCAGACGGACTGAATTCATGGATATCGAAGGATTTGGCCGTTTTGAGGGATACGCCAATCGCGATTCACTCAAATACATTGAAAAGTACAAACTCCAGGAAATTGAAACCATCTACCGGGGCACTTTGCGCAGACCCGGATTCTCTCAGGCCTGGGACGTGTTCGTCCAGCTGGGGGCAACCGACAATTCCTACACCATGCCCCATACGGAAGAGATGACACACCGGGAATTCATTAACTCTTTCCTCTATTACCATCCTACCGATTCGGTGGAGGTGAAACTCTACCGTGCGCTCCATATCGACCAGGATTCTCCCGTCATTGAAATGTTGGAATGGCTGGACATCTTCAGTGATAAAAAAATCGGCATCCCAAACGGAACTCCAGCCCAGATCCTTGAATCCATCCTGGCCAAGAAATGGAAACTAGAGCCTGAGGATAAAGACCTGGTGGTGATGTGGCACAAATTCAATTATCTAGACAAGGAAACCGGAAAAGAAAAAATCTTCACCTCCTCCATGGGAATTACCGGTGAAGACCGGATCCATACGGCCATGGCCAAAACAGTCGGCCTGCCGTTGGGAATTGCTGCCAGCCTGTACCTCAGCGGGAAACTGAACCTTACCGGATTGTTCATTCCGACCATCCGGCAGATATACGAACCGGTATTAAAAGAATTGCACGAAAATGGTATCGTATTCAAAGAGAAGATATTAAATTAAGGTTTACTAATTTTCAGGAATTATTAACTTTTCAAATAAACTTATTCCCGGTTCAAAGCGTTATTTTTGTCGCATCAATAGACAGCACATGGGCAAGAATCAGCAGGAACCAAACCGCAGACAGCTTTCGATGGCGGAAGAGATTTTCAATAGCATCACGCACGGGATAGGCGTGTTGTTAAGCGTGGCCGCACTCGTCATCCTGGTCGTTATCGCTGTATTACACGGAAATGCCTGGCATATCGTATCTTTCACCATTTTCGGGGTGTCGCTGGTCATTCTTTATACTGCTTCCACCTTATACCACAGTTTTACAAACAGGAAGGCAAAAGATATTTTTGCCCGGCTGGACCATGCTTCCATATTCGTTCTGATAGCCGGCACTTATACCCCAATTCTGCTCACTACCATACGGGGTGTCCTGGGATGGACCATGTTCGGGATCATTTGGGCGACCGCCGTAACAGGAATTGTAATCCGTTCGATTTATCTGCACAGGTTCAGGAAACTGATGGTGGCTATTTACCTCATCATGGGATGGATGTTTGTCTTCGTGCTCAAATCGGTGATTACCAACCTACCTGCTTTAAGCCTCTGGTTCCTTATTATCGGCGGAATTACTTACAGCCTGGGAGTCATATTCTATGCCTGGAGAAACCTCCCTTACGGGCACGGCATCTGGCATCTGTTTGTACTGGGAGGAAGCATCTGCCACTTTTTTGCAATCTTTTACAGCCTTTCATAATCATCCGGTTAGAGTCGCAGCCCGGGCAATGGCTTCAGGTCAGCGGTAACATGATAAAATTCAGGTTTTTATTATTTCCGGCATCGTTCCGTATTTAGAGTTAATCCCTAAATTTGTATTACTTAACCATACGAGCAAATTTGACCAATATGCGTAACTTAACTCTTTTTATTTTAATGTTATTCCTATTTTTCAGTTGCACCCAAAAGCAGGCGCCGGCACCTGCTGCCACGGCACCAAATTTTATCGGCAAACCCGCCATGGAACAAACCGTGAAAATCCTGAAAGAAAAACTCGGAGATGCCACTGCTTTCAGAATAGAACGGGGCGTGGCCCAGGTTGCCCGGCTCTGGACAGAAGCCGACGGAACCCCTGAAGATTTTGAAAAGTTCTGTTTGGAAAATTTCATGGCGGGAGATTCAGCCATTGAAAACCTTTATTCCAAGCTGGAGCGCAACTTTGAAATATTCGGAGGTTATTTCCACAAAATGGATGTGCTGTTAAAAGAACCAATCCAGTTGACAGGTCCTGATCCGGATAACCTGGACATGATGTTTGGCAGTTACGATGCCTCAGCCCATCTCAATGACGATTTTTTTGCCAATAAAATTGCATTTATCGTTGCACTCAACTTCCCCTGTTATTCCTTAAAGGAAAAGACGGAACTGGGTGACAAATGGAGTCGCCGGGAATGGGCCTATGCCCGTATGGGTGACCGTTTCACCACCCGGGTTCCGGCAGATATCATTCAGAACATTTCCCAAGTCCTGACCGCAGCCGACACTTACATTTCCGACTATAATATCTATATGGGGAAACTGGTCGATCCAGCCGGGAACCCCCTGTTCCCCGCAGAGATGAAACTGATAACCCACTGGGGATTGCGGGACCAGCTCAAATCGGATTATGCAGGGGAGAACGGGCTTCAGAAGCAGAAAATGATCTACCAGGTCATGAAGCGCATCATTGACCAGACCATTCCCACCCAGGTGATTAACAGAAATGAGTTCACCTGGGACCCTGAAACCAATAAAATCTTCAGAGAAGGTAAGGAAGAAGCCGGCACCCCCGAACTTGACAAACGGTATGAAGTTCTGCTGGCCAATTTCAAGGCACTGAAAGCCATCGATATCTATTCACCCAATTGTCCGACTTACATTGACCGGGCCTTTGAGGAAGGGATGGAGATTCCCCAGGAGGATGTAGAAAAGCTTTTCACCGCTTTCGTTTCCTCCCCGAAGGTAAAGGAGGTGGCCACCCTGATCAGACA
>CAYWTT010000425.1:0-4054 GCA_964461245.1 uncultured Prolixibacteraceae bacterium
GAAAGGAATTGATGACAGTTTGTTCCCGCACACCTTCGAGATCGATTATGTCCGGGTTTACCAGAAGTAGGGCAAGGAGAAATTGTTGAGATATTTTTTGAGGCATGAAAAAACTTCTTTTGCTGGGCGGAGTGTTTTTTCTGACATGGCTGACCAGCTCGGCACAACAAGAAAAAATCGCCTGGGACAATACTTTTGATAAAAACTGGCCGGAAGGATTTGAACACGTAACCATCCCTTCTTCAGCCGACGGCAAGCTTCAGGATGCTGTTTTCTACAAAAGTACCTCCCGGAAGCCGCAACCTTTGATTGTTTCGTTGCACACCTGGAGTGGCGATTTCAGGCAGGAAGACCCGCTGGCAAAGGAAGTTTTAATTCGGGGCTGGAATTATATCCATCCCGACTTCAGGGGACCAAATTTTGGACCTGAAGCTTGCGGCAGTGATCTTGTCCTCAGCGATATCGGGGATGCTATCCGGTTTGCTGTCGACCATGCAAATGTTGACCGGGAAGAAGTCCACCTCATTGGCGTATCCGGAGGAGGGTACGCCGCACTCTTAGCCTATCTGCAGGTCGATTATCCGGTTAAAAGCTTCAGCGCTTGGGCTGCTGTTGCTGATCTTGAAAGGTGGTATTGGGAGTGTACGGGGCGGCAGCTGGTGTATGCCAGCCATCTCGAAATGATTACCGGAAAAGGGGCTGGATTTGATGCGGCCGAAGCCAGGAACCGCTCGCCGTTGGCCATGGATGCTAAATGCAAACGGGAAAATGCTTCCCTGCACATTTACACTGGCATCCACGATGGTTACACCGGTTCGGTACCCATTACGCATTCCCTGCACATGTACAACAAAGTTGCCGCGTATCACGTTCCGGGTGACGACAAGGTGATCATCAGCGACAGTGTAATCTGCTCGCTGGTTACCGGACGGATCAATCCCTCTCCCGCAGATAAAAAGCAGATTGGAGGCCGGGTGGTGCACTTCCATCGGGAGCTGAAAGGGCTCTCTCTCGATATTTTTGAGGGGGGACATGAGATGATCGTTCCCCAGGCGCTGGCGCTGATCCCTGTGGAGGGCAAAAGTTTCAATAAAAAGATAAATGTGCTTACAATCGGCGACTCGAATGGGGCATTTGAGTTTGGCTGGCCCAGTCAACTACGTAAGTTATTACCCTATTCCACTGTTGTTAATTTTTCGATTGCAGGAAATACCATTGGGTTTGATAACCTTGGGCAAGAGCGGTTGAATACACTTAAAAACATCGAAGGTTATCTCGAAGAGGCGTTGGCAAAATTGGATTCAAACCAGACTTTTGATTATCTCTTTCTTGGATTGGGCACTAATGATACCAAACGGATTTTCGAAAATCGCCAGCAGGAAGTTGCGCCCAATCTGGCCCTTCTGATCCAAAAAATCAATCGCTATTTTGAGCACAGGCAGCTCCGAAAACCTGCTCTTTGCCTGATATTACCTCCGCCGCTTGATGAAAGAAAAGCCGATGCGGAAAAATATGGAGGTGCCGATAAACGGATCCGGCAAAATAATCCGCGCTTTCAGCAGGTAGCCAAATCCAACCAGGCTGATTATCTTGATATTCATTCACTGTTTCAGACAACAATTTCAGATCAAACAACCGACGGGGTTCATCTTACCGAAGAGGCACAATTTAAAATAGCTGAACAGATCGTCAACTACTTAAATGCCCGTCAGAAATAGGGCGCCGGCGGTGTGGTGGAAACCGGACGTTACTTCTGCCGTTCAGGGCAAATCAACCGTAATAGATGGGGTTTTTCGGGGCAGTAATTCCCCGGAATTTTTCAGTTACTTTTTCAAAACACTGTTATAATGAGATCAATTATTTACTGTTTGGCAGGGATTTTTTTTCTGTCACAATCCTGCACAAGAAAAACACAAACAGCCGGTTATTCCTGGTCTCCTCCCGTTCAGGAAATTCGGGATACCAATGTGGTTCTTCCGCCGGCATGGGCATTTGGTGTTTTGTATGGTGGTTACACCAACCAGGATGAAACGATAAAAACCATTGAAGAGATTCAACAACGGGATTATCCGATCGATGCCTACTGGATTGATTCATGGTTCTGGAGTTATGCCGACAAAGGTGTTGGTCCGCATAAATACATCGATTTTATTGCTGATACGGCAGACTATCCCGACCGGAAGGCCATGTGGAACTTTATGGAGAAAAATAACATCAAGGGAGGCTTCTGGATATGGGATTGTATTCAAAAACATGGCAACGAACAGATATTTGCTGATTTCGAAAAACGAGGCTTTTTCCGGGATGTTTATCTCAACACCAATCCGTGGCATAACAAAAGTACCAGTACAGCCATGCACCAGGAGGGGGGAGCCGAGGCGGGGACGCCTACCGGGAATATTAATTTCGACTCGCCCGAGGCTGTCGCCTACTTTAAAATGAAAATGAAACATTTTTTTGATGAAGGGGCTGATTTTATCAAACTGGACCGAACCACACACCTTGCCACCTGCCGGACCATGTTTGAAATGAGCCAGGAGTTCGGAAAAGAGACGAAAGGCAGAGGTTTTATGCTCTCCCACATGGTTGGTCTCGAAGATGAAGAATATAAACGTTATCCGACCAAGTGGACCAGCGATACCCGTTCGGACTGGACGATTGAAAGACCATTGAAAGATTTCAACTCCTGGGTGCCGGCCGTAGCTTTTAAAGAGAATATTGAACTCTACACCAATATCGAAAAAAAGAGCAGTGAAATTCCATTTTTGACCAACGATACCGGCGGGTTCGACATGGGGAAAACCGATGAACTGGACGAAGAACTCTACATCCGCTGGATGCAGTTTTCTATGTTTACACCGGTTACTTCGGTGTTTTCTCAACCCGAAAACCCGACTGGAAACCTCGCCTGGCGGTACTCGGAGCGTGCCGACACCCTTTTCCGGTTTTACTCCCACCTCCGGATGAAACTTTTCCCTTATCTCTACTCTTATGCACATGGACACCGGATTTGGGGAATACATATGTTGCGCAAACTGCCCGGACAGTGGGACAGTTATCTGCTGGGCGAAGAACTGTTGGTCGCACCGGTTTACCAGCAGGGGGCCACTACCCGCGAGGTGTTTTTCCCTGAAGGGAATTGGGTGGATTTTTGGACCGGCCAGCACTACCAGGGCGGAACCCGTTGCCAGGTGATGGCTCCGATTGATCGTATTCCGCTCTTTGTGCGCAAAGGTGCAATCATTCCGATGAGGGATTATGCCTCTTCCATCGAACGGGGCAGCAACGACCGGTTGTATCTTCATCTTTATCGGGGGGAGAATTGCTCGTTTAAGCTTATTGAAGACGATGGGATAAGCAATGATTATCTGGAGGGGAAGTTCGCACTGACCGAGATGGAGATGAAGAACGAAGTTGGAAAAATAACGGTCAGCATCTTTCCGGTTCAAGGATATTACGAAGGGATGTCTTTAACGCGAAACCTGAAGCTGATTTTTCCTCATTCTGAAAAACCTCAAAAAGTATTGCTGAACTCCAAAGAAACCGAATTCAGTTATTCCGGGGATGAAAAGCAAATTTCCCTGGAAACCAAAAAGGTATCAAAAAGAGAACCGTTAGTATTTGAAATTATAATGGCAGAGTAAAACCGGACAAGATTACAAGGTAGGTTTCTGTCAAATCGTTAAAAAAATGTTCGAGTTATTTGTGGTCGACAGATCTGACTTGGAGTTGAAGTTTGATTAGACCCAACTCAAAGCAGATCTGTCACCCATTTGTCGTTTTCAATGACCGGCTGCAATTCGTTGGAGATATTTTTTATCAGTTAACGTTTTGGTGAGAGCCGGCAAAAAATCGGGCACTTTATTGGTAAAAGCAGTTGAAAAGGGGTGGTTGAGGCCGTTTGCTGCAGATCACCATCCTGAAAAGGTAATCTTCCAGTCGTCGGTGTAGATGGCGTTGTGCGACGGATTCCAGAGGTAGATTACAACAACAGCGCCGGCTTTTATTTTGTGGGTGTCGAGAATGGTGCGTGCCGTTACGGGGCACCACGCGG
>CAYWTT010000426.1:0-4048 GCA_964461245.1 uncultured Prolixibacteraceae bacterium
TGAGTAGTAATTAAAATATTTACTATACAATGAAAATATAAACAAATGAGGAAATTACATTTATTCTTTGTCCTTGTAATTTTTGTGACTATGCAGGGCAATTCACAATCGAAATTTAATGGTTTGGAAATGAACTTAGGGAACCTACACATGCTTTCGGAGGCGGAAACCCGGTCGATCAGTCCGGAGAATTTCACCGGTGAAAAAGGAAAGGGCGGCATGGCCAGACCCGAAGACAAAGACATCCCCAACCGGGCCAACGGATACAGCGCCGCTCGTGATCTGGGACAAGGGTGGAAGGTTAACCCCTGTATTCTGATTGAGCCAGGAGAGACGTTCACGTTAGCTGAAATTGACGGTCCTGGGGCCATTCAGCATATTTGGATGACACCCTCCGGCAACTGGCGTTTTTCTATTTTAAGAATCTATTGGGACGACGAAAAAGAGCCGTCGGTGGAGTGTCCGGTTGCCGATTTCTTTTGCATGGGCTGGAATGAATATGCTCCGCTCAATTCGCTGGCCGTTTGTGTAAATCCCGGAAGTGCTTTCAACTGCTACTGGACAATGCCTTTTCGTAAGAAATGCCGGATAACTATGGAGAATGTCAATGATAAGGATACCACGGTCTTATTTTATCAGATAGATTATACCCTCACCAAAGTGCCCGACGAGGCCGCTTACTTCCATGCACAGTTTCGCCGTGAAAACCCCACTGTAAACTCAGACTATACCATTATTGACGGTATAAAGGGGAAAGGCCATTTTGTGGGAGTTTACATGGCCTGGGGTGTCCATAACACCGGATGGTGGGGCGAAGGAGAGATCAAGTTCTTTATCGATGGGGATGGCCAATTTCCGACGATCTGCGGAACCGGGACCGAAGATTATTTCTGCGGGTCGTATGGCTTTGACCGGGGCGGTAAATACCAGGAATACTGCACGCCCTATGCCGGACTTCACCAGGTGATCCGCCCCGACGGGACATATAAATCCCAGCAGCGCTTCGGACTTTACCGCTGGCATATCATGGACCCGGTACGTTTCCAAAAAGATCTGAGGATTACCATGCAGGATTTGGGCTGGCGCCACGGGGGCCGGTATTTGCCGCAAAAGTCGGATATTTCGTCGGTATGTTTCTGGTACCAGGCTGAACCTCATGCAAAATTTCCTGAATTTCCGGCCTGGCAGAACTTAGAAGTTAACTGAATAAATTAAAATGGAAAAAATAATTGTACTGATTTTGGGATTATTGCTCCTTGAGGGATTTGAAATCAACGCACAGGCGCAAAACCAGATGGAAATACCCGCCCATTTCCGTAATTTTATCAATACCATCGAATATGGAAAACTAGGCGAAATAAAAGCGGAAGTAGCATACTCTGTAATTTCGGGAAATTGTCTGAAAGTAAAAGTAATTTTTGACTTGAAAGATACTGTCAGACAAGATGATTGGCACGTAGATATAACTCCGGCTTTTGTCCCGGTTTTTAACTGGGCGCCCCATTTGACCCCCACCAGTAAGCACATCATCGCCCAGCATGTGTTCCGGTCGCCCGCATTGGTAGCAACTTCTCGAGACAAGCAACTTGCAGTGATTCCCGATTTGGATTTACTAAAAAAAGCAAATCCTGTTGATTGGTACATGGATGGAGATGCTGTTCAAAACAATTTCAGGCTGGGATTGAGCAAATCAAAAGTAGACGGACACATACTGTTTGTGAGGGAGCCTGGAGCCGTTTTCCCAAAAGGAAAAATAGAATTTGGATTTTACGTGCTGGTATCCGATAAACCCAAAGATGTATTTGACCCGTGGCGTAATGTGCTTGCTTTTTTATGGAATAAATGGGGGATAAAGGAATATGTAAATACTTTACCGGTCAGAAACAATTTTGAAAAATATGTTACCCTCACTTACAATTGGGCGTTCAGTTCATGGAGAAAAAGTGTCTGGCAAGAATTTGAACTGAACGGGAAAAAAGTTGGAGCGCCGGTTTTTATCGTCAACACTACCCAAAGTCCAAACTATCCTGGCGAAGTAAATGAAAGAGAGTTTCGCTCTATCTGGAACCAGGCATGGTTTAGCTCTTTACGGTCGGCGCAGGGATTATACCGTTATGCGAAACGAACAGGTCACTACGAGCTACTTGAATGCGCCATCAAAACCAAAGAGTTAGCGCTTTCGTTTCCTCAAAATAAAGGTTTCTTTCCGGGGCTTATCGGGACAGAAATGTATGATTTCAATACTAACGGAAAAAAATACAACCGCTCGAAAGGATGGGAAACTCATTTTTTTGGAAATTCGAACAGGAATCCGTACACGTTGGACCCAAAGATTTCTCCTTATCACATCCTCGACATGAGTTTCACGGCAAACCAAATGCTTCTGTGGTATTCTGAACTTGAGCAAGATAAACGCTTGACAGATTATACGGTTCGTTATGCCGATGCACTTATTAAGAAACAAACCCAAGATGGTTTCTTCCCCGGATGGTTGTCCCTTAATACACTGCAACCATTGGATCTTCTGAACCAGTCGCCCGAGTCGGCCATGTCGATTACATTTCTTGTCAACCTGTACCGAATCACACTCGACAAAAAATACCTGCACTCAGCCCTGAAAGCGATGGATGCCATCATCGACAACATTATTTTTAAAGGCAGGTGGGAAGATTTCGAAACCTACTGGTCGTGTTCGCGATACGGCAGCGATAACTTAGTCGGGAAAAAAGTCACAAGAAATAACCAGTTTAAACAGAACACCTTGTCTATGTATTGGACAGCCGAAGCGTTACTTAATTGTTATCAGGTAACTGGCAGGAAGGAGTACCTGAAAACCGGCGAACGAACGATTGACGAATTGCTAATGTACCAGGCCTCATGGCAACCGCCGTATATTTATGTCAGGGCGCTTGGCGGTTTTGGGGTGATGAATGCAGACGGCGAATGGAACGATTCGCGGCAAAGCCTTTTTGCCGAACTAATCATTCAATACGGTAAAGAGTTGAAACGCAAAGAATATATTCAGCGGGGAATAGCCGCTTTGTGCGCTTCTTTCGAAATGATGTATTGTCCTGAAAATCCCGGAACAAAAGTTCAGTGGGAAAAAACGTACCCTTTTTTCGGAAAGGAAGATTTCGGCTTTATGATGGAAAATTACGGACATGACGGCATAACCGGCCCCGACGGGATAGGGATTGGGGAGTTCACCATATACGACTGGGGTAATGGAGCAGCCTCTGAGGCATATAACCGGATTGTTGATCATTTTGGAAAGCGTTTTATTT
This sequence comes from uncultured Prolixibacteraceae bacterium, assembly GCA_964461245.1. GTDB lineage: Bacteria > Bacteroidota > Bacteroidia > Bacteroidales > Prolixibacteraceae > UBA1413. The sequence goes on from CAYWTT010000426.1 coordinate 3,285, forward strand.
ATAAAAATTAATTGCAAATGAAGACCGCAGCCATTTTTACTACAATTCTAATTTTCAGTGTTTTTTCATGCAGGCAAAATGAAGGAGCGAATGAAATATTTACGTTAAAACCATTACAAAGCAGGGCAACTTCCGCAGAGAATCTAAACGCAGAAAAAGGCAAAGGCGGCATGGCAGCCGAAGGCATCAAAGGGTCGCCGGCCATCAAGAATTTTAAGAACGGCACGACCGAAACACTGCTAGAACAACAAGGACCAGGCATGATCCGGCACATCTGGTGTACATCCAAACCCATGGAACCCCGTCACCTGCGCAACCTGATACTGAGGATGTACTGGGAGAACCATGAAATTCCCAGTGTTGAAACCCCTTTAAGTGATTTTTTCGGCGTCGCTCACGGTGCTTCAGTCCCGATGTACTCCCGATATTTGTACACGCAGGAAGGTAGAGGATTTAACTGTTTCTTCCCAATGCCGTTCTCCAAACATGCAAAAATCACCATTACTAATGAATCAGGTACAGACTTGGATTATTTTTTCTATCAGATAGATTTTACCTTAGGAGATCGGGTGACTAAAAAAGAAGGGCGTTTCCATGCCTCTTTCCGGCGAGATAATCCATCTCGGTACGGCCGAGATTTTAAGATCATGGAAACCAGCAACGCAAGGGGCATATACCTTGGATGTATAATTGGCATCAGACCACTGACTGACGGATGGTGGGGTGAAGGCGAAGTCAAAATTTACCTAGACGGAGATAGCAGG
>CAYWTT010000427.1:0-4045 GCA_964461245.1 uncultured Prolixibacteraceae bacterium
AACTATTTGCAGATTCCTGAAAGTGCAGAATGCATCGAACATTACCCTTCGGATGATCCCAATTTCAGTCATCCCTGTTTCCTGGTTGAAGACATGCAGGAAACCCTCGTTTCACTGAGAGAACGCAACGAAGGTTATCTGCTTGATGTGCCCATAGTGGGGAAGGGAAAACGTTGGTTACTGAACCTGAAAAATGAAGACGGTACGAAGGTCGAGTTTACAGAAGCACATTGTGTGCGTTGAGAATACTTAATAATTTAGACACTAATGACAGATCACAATTGTTCTCGCCGAAAGTTTATCAAAGGCACGGTGGGTTCTGGATTGCTGGTAGCAGCTTCCGGGCTTATGCCTTCCTGTTCCATCTACCGTATGGCCGGAACATCTCCCCATTATGATTCCAAAGGCCTGCCAACGGCAGTGCTTGGGAAAACAGGCGTCAGGATACCCCGTATTGCGCTGGGTTTAGGCAGCCGGTTTTGCAATATGGAAAAAGCCGAAGATGCACATAATATGCTCAGCTACGCCCTTGACAATGGTTTTTATTACTGGGATACAGCTTGGATATACGAGAACAAAAAACTGGGCATTATCAGTGAAGAACGGCTCGGACCTGTGGTGAAATACCGCCGGAAAGAAATTTTCCTTTCGACCAAAGTTTCAGCCCGTAATCCCGATGAAGCCATGCGTCAGATAGAAACCAGCCTGAAACGCCTGCAAACTGACCGGCTCGACATGCTGAAAATACATTCCGTAGAATCCATGGAAGATGTTGAACAAATGGGGCGGAAGGGAAACCTGATCGAGATAGTCCAAAAAATGAAAGAACAGGGAGTTACGCGGTTTATCGGTTTTTCGGGCCACGGGAATGCTGAAGCCATGAAAGCCATGGCTGAACGGGGTGATTTCGACAGTATGCTGATCGCCATGAACCACTGGAACAGGGAGAATAATCCGCAATCCCGGCAGGAAACGGCAATCCCGGTGGCCAAGGAAAAAGGAATGGGGATTCTGCTGATGAAAGCGGTTCGCCCGAGGGAAAGTGTAAGAAACCTTTCCCCGGTCGATCTGGTAAGGTATGCCTTGTCGCTGGAGGGGCCCGACGGGCTTGTGGTGGGCATGGACAGCAAAGAAGTGGTAAAATCGAACCTCGAAATCCTGCGCAATTTCAAACCGATGGATGAAACCCGGATGAAAGAAATGGCCATGCAACTTACTCCATTTTACCACCATGAAAATCTTCCATGGATGAAGCATGGTTATTGTGATGGGAACTGGGGATAACAAAATAAACAAGGGAATAGATAATTTGCCATTTAACTTTTTAAGATTTACTGCATATATTGATCAACTTCTAAACCTTTGGACCTGAAAACCAACTTTTATGAGAACACTTCTGGTTTTTTTAATGATTTTTATTGCTTTTGCATCTTGTGAAAAATCATCAGATTCTTCCAATGAATGGATAGAAGCAGATGTTTTTCTGAATCCTCCTTCCGACTTCCGTTCGGCCCCGTTTTATTCCCTCAACGACAAGCTTGACACCAATGAGATTGTCCGTCAGATACATGGTTTTAAAGAAGGAGGATACGGAGGATCATTTCTACACAGCCGCACAGGATTGTTGATTGAATACCTCGGAAAGGAATGGTGGGAATCGATGAGCGCTGCAGTGAGGGCTTCCAAAGAGTCGGGGTTGAAAGCCTGGTTCTATGATGAAGACAAATGGCCCAGCGGTTTTGGCGGGGGAAAAGTCCCGATGATCAGTGCGGATTTCTACTCAAGGTACCTGGCACGGATAAGCAGAAACGAAAAAATCACGGAAGATGATCAGCTTATTTATGAAGATGATCATTACCGGTATGTCTGTCACAAATCAAAAATGGGAAATGGCTGGTTTAACGGGACAACCTACGTTGACCTGCTAAACCCGGACGTTGTAAAAGCATTTATTGCAAACGGTTATACGCCATACCTGGAAAAATATGTCGGTGAAATTGGGAAAACAGTCCCGGGAGTTTTTACCGATGAACCACAGATTTCTGCCAGGGTATCAGGAGGAGGAAATGGAACCATAAGTTTTTCTCCTGTTTTGATTGACAAATTTAAAGAAATGCACGGGTATGACTTGCTTCCAAATATCCCCGCGCTGTTTGATACCATTGGAAACTACCCGAAAATACGGTACGACTATTATCAAACGATGTCACGGTGTTTTGAAGAAAGCTTCTCGAAGCAAATTGGCGATTACTGTACACAGCACAATGCTATTTTTACAGGTCATTTTAATGGAGAAGAGTCGTTCATTTCGGCGATGACCAATTCGGGAAATTCAATGATCCAGTACCGTCACATGCAAATGCCGGGTATTGACCAGTTGGGGCTGCATTATCTTCCATTGAACTCACCCCGGAGCGTCTCGAGTGTGGCCAATCAGTATGGCATTACCCGCAGGCTCAGTGAATCGTATGGGATCAGCGGGCAAAACATGAACTTTGAAGACCGGAAGTGGCTGCTGGATTTTCTGACCCTCAACGGGATCAATTTTATTGTTCCCCATCTTTCGTTGTATAGTATGAAAGGCGAGCGCAAACGGGATTATCCGCCCAATTTCAGTCCGGCACAGCCGTATTGGGAATACAATAAACTGTTTGAGGATTACACCGGCCGCATGTGTTATGTCAATACGATCGGTAAATATGCCGCCCGGATTTTGGTTGTCCATCCACTTGAATCAGAGTACCTGGGAATAAAGAACGATTGTTACCGGCAGTACGACCATTGTTTGGATATGTTGCAAAGAAACCACCGGGATTATGATCTTGGCGATGAACAGATTATTGCAGAAATTGCAAAAATTCAGGGCTCACGGTTCGTTATGGGAGAAATGTCCTATGATTTGGTGGTGCTTCCGAACATGCTTGTTGTCAGGAGTACGACCATAGATATGCTGAAGAAATTTAAGTCTTCAGGTGGTAAAATTCTGGTTCTTGGTAAATATCCTGAATTTGTGGATGGTGAAATGAATGAGAGAGCAATTGCCGGACTAAAGGAAATCAGCACCATGGTTGAACCGGACAAATTTGCAGAAACACTTAACCAGGTATTGCCTCCTGCTTATTCCCTGAATGGTGAAAATAGCGGACAGGTCTGGTGTCATTCCCGGATGACAAAAAACGGAGGTGTTTTACAGTTATCGAATACTTCAAGGCTGAAAGAAGTTGATTGCCAACTTTTATTTTCTTCTGTCGCCGGTCATCTGGCTCTTTGGAACCCTGAGAATGGAAAATCAATGAAATTGTTGCCAGAAAAGGATGGAACGGTTAAATTACATTTTGCAGCTACACAAACATGGTTGGTTACTTTTGGGGAGGCCTCCCGCGAAGCCGATATGACTATGATATACCAATCCCCCGGTAAAACGGAGGAACTGCTTAAAATAAGCGGACGATGGAAAGGTCACCGGCTTGATCCGAATGTATTGACCCTTGATTTTTCAAGGTATTCGATTGATAATGGAAAAACATTCAGCGAACCGGAACCGGTTATTGGTATCCACCAGAGGCTGAAGGAAACCAAATATACGGGCAAACTCCTGCTTAAATTTGAAACAGAAGCAGCTGTTGCACCGGCAAATTGCTCGTTGGTGTTGGAACAGCCTCAGTTGTACGAGGTATCTATCAACGGGAACAAGATACAGTTTGAAGGAAAAGAGTTTTACAGGGACCATGCATTCCGGTCACAGAATATCACCGGGCTGCTGAAACCCGGGCAAAATGAAATCATATTGTCAGTTGATTACATCGCCCCCGAACCTGCCAGTTTCGATGCAATGAAGCGGTATGGCACCGAAATAGAAAGCATTTATTTGATTGGAGATTTTGCGGTTACGGCCTGCCCGTCTGTAATCCCGAAAACGGATTCGCAGAAATACCGAAACGGGCAGCTTGTCCGAAAACCTGTTCATCATTTTAACCGGTTTATCCTGTCCAAAGAAGATAGTTTGTTCGAAAACGACCTTGCCATGCAGGGGTATCCGTTTTAC
>CAYWTT010000428.1:0-4044 GCA_964461245.1 uncultured Prolixibacteraceae bacterium
CTTTGGAAATTGTGTTTTTGATAAAGCCCACCCATTTTTCCGGCACCCCGTTTCATTCCGCTCATAGTACGCGGGTATAATTTCATCTTCCAGGATATTGTATATGGTTCCGGCATACAGTTCATCCTGAAAATCCTGGACATCATAGGAGCGTTCCATCGGTAAGGACCAACCGGCATCTTTCCGGTAACCTTCCACCCACCATCCGTCGAGTACCGAGAAATGGAGCGTGCCGTTCATCACTCCCTTTTCTCCGCTGGTACCCGATGCTTCAAGAGGCCGAGTGGGCGTGTTTAGCCACACGTCCACTCCCTGAAGCAGCATTTTGGCCAGATTGATATCATAGTTCTGAATAAACAGGATTTTACCCCTGAACTGGGGAAGCTTGGATATTTCAACGATATGTTTGATCAGATCTTGTCCCATTTTGTCGGCGGGATGTGCTTTGCCGGCAAACAAAAACTGGACGGGGCACTCAGGATTGTTGACAATCTTGGCCAGCCGTTCCGTGTCACGGAACAACAGATGAGCCCTTTTATAAGTGGCAAACCGGCGTGCAAAGCCGACCGTCAGCGCATTGGGATCCAGAAAATCGCTCAGTTCCGTCAGGTACTTTGGATTTTCATTGCGCTGGATCCACATGTCGGAAAAACGTTGTTTAACATAGTTGACAAGCTTCAGACGAAGATATTGACGCAATTTCCAGATTTTTTCATCGGGTACTTTATAAATTTTGTCCCATTTGTCAAAATCGAGCTGGTTTTCAATAAAATCGCTTCCGAAATATTCATTATGAATTTCCTTCCATTCATCGGCAGTCCAGGTTGCATAATGCACCCCATTGGTCACATATCCGATTTGTAGCTCTTCTTCCAGGTATCCGGGATAAAGATCTTTCAGTATCCTCTTGCTCACTTGTCCGTGCAGCCAGCTGACCCCGTTGATGCCATGCGAGAGCTGGCTGGCCAGGTAGCTCATGTTAAAGTGGTCTTCATAGGATTTCGCCTTTCCCAGCATGACAAATTCATCCCATGTAAGACCCAGTTTCCCGGGGTAGGCATTCATGTAATTTCTGAAAAGGTCGTCATGAAATGCATCATGTCCTGCCGGCACCGGCGTGTGGGTTGTGAACAGGGTGGAAGCCCTGACCACCTCCTTGGCTTCGGCATAGGTCAGTTCTTTTTCCTCCACCAGGTGGAGCATCCTTTCAATGCCGATTAGGGCAGCGTGCCCTTCGTTGCAATGGAAAATGTCGGGTGAATATCCCAATTTTTTTAACAGGCGGATCCCTCCGATACCCAGCAATATTTCCTGCTTCAGACGGTTCTCATTGTCTCCCCCGTATAAATTGGCGGTAACCGAGCGGTCACCCTCCTGGTTCATGTCGTTGTCGGTATCCATCAGGTAAAGCTTCACAGCACCCACATGCACCTCCCATACTCTTGCCTTGACCACTCTCCCGGGGTATTCCACTTCCACTTCCACCCATTTTCCCTCCTTATTGTAAGTGGGTTGCACCGGTATCTTTGAAAAATGCTCGGCTACGTATGTGGCCATCTGCTCCCCATACATATTGAGGGTCTGACGGAAATAGCCGTATCGGTATAGCAGTCCGATCCCAACCAGGTTCACTTTGGAGTCGCTGGCTTCCTTGAGGTAGTCACCCGCCAGAATGCCGAGACCTCCCGAAAATATCTTCAAACTGTCGTGCAGCCCGTATTCCATGCTGAAATAGGCCACCTGCGGTGCAGAAAGAACTTCCCTCTCCTGTAAATATTTCCTGAATTTTTCGTATGCTTTATCCATCATACCGGTGAACTTCCGGTCCTTTTCCAGTTCCATGAAACGCTGGTAACTAACCTGTTCCAGCAGGATGACAGGATTGTGTTCGCAGTTTTCCCAAACTTCCGGATCAATATACTGAAATACGCCGCGTGCTTCATTATTCCATACCCACCACAGGTTGCGTGACAGCTCCTTCAACGGGGACAACCTTTCAGGCAGATCAGATTCAACAATAAATTTCCTCCATTGTGGGCCCTCAACGACAGGTGGTTGTATGTATCTTACTCCTTCTTTAATATCCATCTTGCACAAAATTTTACGCCTGCAATAATAGTGATTTTTACCTCACAAAAATTTGGGTAAAAATACCTAACATATGTCATGGATTACCGGGTTTTGTGTCCGCAGATGAGTTTTTCCCGGAAATTTAATATTCAGTTGTTGCTTCAATGTGGTCTAACCTGATTTTGAGGTCATTCAGAATATTCATATAATTGATGAAGGCATCAAAAGGAGAGTCATAAGGGTTTGGCTGACCATGCAGGGAGCACGGTTTTTCGGCGGTGGACATCCAGATGAAATGATGACTCTCCTGTAGAAAACTCCAATCCCTGAAGAGGCCAGTATCTGAAATACGGCTTATTTGGGGAAGTAATTCATACAATTTGGAGAATGCTTCCTGCTGCAGATCGTTCCCGTTCCAGCAAGTCAGGTCGTGTTCATCTCCTGACCAGGAGAGCGGATGAGGAACATGCAGCAATGAGTCCGGCCGGATCGCCCCGGCTATCTCCTCCGGGTTGGCGAAATGAACGGACTGCGACCGGCTTACCTGAAAAAGTAACTGGTCGAGAAACTGAAAAACTTTCCGTTTTCCCGGAAGAACACTTCCGAAATCTTCGTATTCCAGTATGATATTGAATAGCTGGTCTTCCGGGCTGGAGTTGACGATTCCGGAAAGGAGCTGTCCGTGAGTAAACTGATCCCACCCTCCTGTCTGAAACGGGTCGCTGAACGTAAGGTCATTGCTCAACCTGGAATTGCGCAGGAATATTTTAAAATGGGGGTAAAGGGGATTACCATAAAGAGCACCGGGAGTTTTCCATCCCAGGGTGTGTTTTGCCCCTTCCGTGATCACCCCTTGGTATCCCATTCCGGCAAGCATAGCTCCGATTTCGTCCGAATAGATCAGTCCGGTGTTGTAAAATATGGAAGAAGTGCATCCTATCAGTTCCCCAATGGTCTGGCGGTGTCTGAGAGCTTCCTGCTGCAGCGCTTCTGGTCCGGCAAGGGATGAGAGGGAGTATGCGTATGTGCCCGACAGGAATTCCACACAACCGGTGGTGCCTAGTTTCCGGAACGATTCCATTGCCTCTGGGGCATACTCTCTCATCAGACGAAGGGTAATCCCTGAAATATAAAAGGCCACCTTCAGCTTTCCTTCCATTTGTATGACTTGCCGGAGCAAAAAATCATTGGCTGGAATATAACACTGCTCTGAAAGTTTCTGTATCTGATTTTTAATGGAATTTACTTCATAATAGGAGTGATCAGCTCCAATGTCAAAAAACCGGTATCGCCGGAACTGTAGCGGCTGATGCACCTGAAAAATGAGCGTGACTGATTTCATGCGTTAATTTTTAACTGTATCCAATGGTATGGTTCAATAAAACATTGACAATTCACATTTGACAGACATTCATTCCGTTTAGTCCCACCTCAGAAGGATTGCCCATCTCAGATTACCGGCTATGCGTTTTAAGCACCTGCAGGTATACCTTAACTACTTCCGTGGCTACATGGTTCCAATTCCGGTTGCCCGCTTCAGCTCTTGCCCGCCCGATCAGAAAACGGGACAGGGCGGGATAATTCAATAATCCGTGTATAGCATCGGCAATGGCAAAAGTATCCCAGAAATCAGTTTTGATGACGTTTTTGACAATTTCAGAGACACCCGACTGACGTGAAATGATTACCGGAACATTGCAAAGCATGGCTTCCAGGGGAACGATCCCAAATGGTTCTGACACCGAAGGCATGACAAGGACATCACTGATCCGCAACATTCTGAGAACTTCATTTCCATGGAGAAAGCCTGTAAAATGGAATTTCCCGGCAATGCCCATCCGGGCGATCTGTTCCACAACGGCATTCATCCGGTCTCCGCTGCCGGCCATCACAAACCTGACATTGTCCATTTTTTTCAGCACCAGCTTGGCTGCCTCCACAAAATACTCCGGTCCTTTCTGGTGAGTAATCCTT
>CAYWTT010000429.1:0-4040 GCA_964461245.1 uncultured Prolixibacteraceae bacterium
CTTCGCGGTTCAGTTTTATTTCGAGGTAAGGTGCACCAACAGCACGGTCGTAAAACACGGATGATGCCTTAACCGATGGAACATCTTTCAGCGCCTGTTCCAGTTGCATCCCTGCTTTTTCGATGCTTTCGAGGTCGGGGCCGTAAACCTTTAGTCCCATTGGTGCCCGCATTCCAGTTGAAAGCATAACCAAACGCGCTTCTATCGGTTGCAGTTTCGGAGCCGAAGTTAAACCGGGTATATTGGTAACTTTTACGATTTCATTCCAAATATCCAGTGGTTTTTTAATCTGAGGCCGCCACTGTCTGAAATATTCCCCATTTTTATCAGGAATAAGACTGTCAGCAGGAAATACCCGGAATGATTCCTTTTCAGGGTTGTATGTGTTCCCACTCTTCAGAATATAACTTCCCTCGTTGTTTGTTTTAAACCGCTGCCTTTGTCCGTTTTCATCAAGGATGTATTCCGGCCTGTAACTGATTGTATTTTCAAACATCTGAACAGGTGCAGGGTCAAGCGCAGAATTTACACGTCCCCATTTTCCAACCGCAATTTCAACTTCAGGTATTGCCGAAAGCCTTTTGTCAAGTGTTTCAACGTACTCCAGGTTCTTTTCGATTCCCGTATGTGGCATACTTGTGGGCATTAAAAGAAATGAACCCTCGTTGAGCGATGGCATAAATTCTTTCCCTATTCCTGGAAACGATTTTTCTGTTTTTTCCCAGACGGCAGTTTGCCTGAAAGTGTCCCAACCGAGCTTTTCAAACCCGATTGCAGCAAACCCAAAAATTTTAGCCGACCCCAGCCAAACCATGCTGCCAAATAGCAGCGTGAAAGCCGGAAGCAGCAGGAATTTCCATTTGTTTTTCAATCCCCAGCGAAGGATGGGTTCATAGAAATGAACCATCGACATCAGTGCGGAAAGTACTACGGTAACAATTCCCGCTACGAACAGAAAATTCGCAATCAGACTGTTGTGTGCACCCAGCGGCAACCATTCTTCAGAAAGGAAAAAAACAGCGACAAAAACGGTAATAACAATATTGATGTAACTGGTAAATTCTTTTCGTTTTTCAGGCCAGCGGTATTCGAGGAGATTGTTAACACCAATTGCAATTAATGCAACAGAAAGCCACGACTGGTAAATAACAATAAAAACCAACCCTGCCAGAATCAGACTTCCGTTCCAAATCCTTTTTATCTTCTTTGCATCGAAACGGATATTGAAAAAGATGTGAACCAGCGTGGGCAAAACCACAATTCCCAGCACAAATGCGGAAATCAAAGCAAATGTCTTGGTTAATGCAAGCGGATGAAACAGTTTACCTTCGGCTGCTTCCATTGCAAACACCGGAAGAAAACTAACAATTGTAGTAGCAATTGAAGTTACCACTGCATCACGAACTTCCGTGGTGGCATTGTAAATAACGGTCATCAGTTGCTTGCCACGGATTCCTTTGTTCTCGGGCATTTCAAGGTGCCGGAGGATATTTTCAACATCCACAATGCCGATATCAACCATTACGCCAATGGCAATGGCAATGCCCGACAAAGCCACAACATTTGCATCGACACCAAAAAGGTGCATCAGAATAAATGTCATTAAAACGCCAATGGGAAGCAATCCGGCCACAATGATGGAAGCTCTCAGGTTAAGCACCAGCACAATAATAACGATAATGCTGATTAAAATTTCGTGAGAAAGCGCCGATTCGAGCGTACCAATAGTTTCTTTAATCAGCCCTGTCCGGTCGTAAAAAGGAACAACAGTTACTTTCGAAACGGTTCCGTCAGGTAATGTTTTTTGTGGCAAGCCTGCTTCTATTTCCTTTATTTTATCTTTTACATTATTTATAACTTCCAGCGGATTTGAACCGTACCGCGCCACCACTACTGCCCCCACCGCTTCAGCACCTGCCTTGTCAAGGCCTCCGCGCCTTGTTGCCGGGCCAAACGAAACATGCGAAACATCCTTTATCCGTACCGGAACGTTGTTACGCACAGCGACTACAGAACTTTCAAGGTCTTCAAGGTTTTTTACATATCCAAGACCCCGGATAATGTATTCAACATTGTTTAGTTCAATGGTTTCAGCACCAATATCGAGGTTACTTTTTTGTACGGCCGACATAATATCCATTACCGAAACACCATAAGCTTTCATTGCCTCGGGGTTGATATCAACCTGGTATTCCCTGATAAAACCGCCAACAGATGCCACTTCCGAAACGCCTTCGGCAGCTGATAGTCCGTATTTCACATAAAAGTCCTGGATGGTGCGCAACTCCTGCGGATTCCAGCCACCATTGGGCTGACCTGTTTTTGGGTCACGGCCTTCGAGCGTGTACCAGTAAATTTGTCCCAACGCTGTTGCGTCGGGTCCTAAAGTTGGCTGAACACCTTCGGGCAAAGTTCCGGATGGTAATGAATTGAGCTTTTCGAGAATCCGCGAACGGCTCCAGTAAAATTCGACATCATCTTTAAAAATGATATAAATAAATGACATTCCAAACATGGAAGTGCTTCGAATGGTTTGAACCCCCGGAATACCAAGCATAGCCGTGGTAAGCGGATAAGTTACCTGGTCCTGCATGTCTTTGGGCGAACGGCCCATCCATTCAGTTGCCACTATCTGCTGGTTTTCACCAATATCGGGGATGGCATCCACCGGAACCGGGTTGCGTGGTAAAACGCCGGTTTGCCAGTGAAACGGCATAACCACGATTCCATAAACTACGAAAACTGCCAGAAACAAAAATGTTATCAGCCTGTTTTCGAGGAAAAATCTGACAAGTCGGTTAAACATAGACTTTTACTTTAGATTGATGTTAAAATTGAATGACAAAGTCATATGTCGGGATATTTATATCCCAACATACAAAAATTCACTTCAGTCAAAAAGTCTTACTAACTTTCTGTTAAAAGTGAAATAACATCAATTTCATAAAAGATATGACTGTTTGAGAGAGAGTACTTTCTGAATTTTTGGTGGGGGAGGCGAATCAGTGAATAAAATTATATGATTATTGTTTTCAGCTACACCGGGTAATTCGAGAGAACCAGGAATAGATACTAAAATATCAATTTCGGCTAATTGGGGAGCATCCTGAACTTGTGCTGCAGAAATATCATCCTGTAATTTGTAGAAATGATTCTCATTATGACAACAGTCAGAATCGCCACAGCACGATTTTGACTCACCGAATAACTTCAAAGAAACAAAGGTTCCACTGCAAAAATGTTTTGAAACGGCCATTCCCATTGTTGCTGTCAACAATATGACCGATAAAATGATATGGCTGAATCTTCTTAACATTTTTGTTTGACTCACAACAAAGAAACAGATTATTTTCAGAAATGTTTTATAAAAGCACTGCATTTTGAAATCATTAACAATTAAAAGAATTTATTTTTCTGAAACGGAAAAGACCATACATGGCAATGACATACTATAATTCCACTTTTTTATTAAGCGCGTGACGGCCAGTCGTCTGCTAAATAAGTGATTCCAAATGCCCGAAAAAAGTAATGGGCAAACAAATGTTCACCCATTACAAATCTTAAGCATGAAATATATTCAATAATATATCTCCGGTTTTTTAGTGCTGATGCCCGGCGTGGTCGTCTTTCTTTTGTTCTGCCCTTTCGTATTTGCAGCAATCGGGCAACTTGTTGTACAGCATTTTACCCGTATGGATGGGATTATAAACACAATCAGGAAGTAGAATATCAGAAACGTAAGTATATAAATTGGAATCATCAGACTATTTTTAGATTTTAGTTACAACACTTACATTTTTGCTGAATTGGCGGGCATTTCACAGAACCATAAGAACAAAATACACAGCAATCCCCTTGTTTCGGTTTCAACACGGAATTACAATTTTCACATTCATAAAAATATTGACATGAATCGGTGGGCATAGTTTCTTCTTTTTTAAAACCACACTCAGGGCAGGTAATTGTTGATTTAAGAAATATTGGTTTCATTATTTACCAAGTTTTAAAATTCTTATTGCACCTCGAACAACTATCAAAAA
>CAYWTT010000430.1:0-4037 GCA_964461245.1 uncultured Prolixibacteraceae bacterium
TCTCGATCAGGTCGGGATTCAGGGAAATCTGTTCAAAGGTTTCCGTATGCATAAAGTTACACCCCATGTCATCTTTATATAAAAACTGATAGGGTCTTCTTTCAATCCGAACGGTTTCGATCTTTACTCCTGAGGTAAAGGTGTTTTCCACAACCCGGCCGGTTTTGAGATTTTTAAGTTTGGTTCTGACAAAAGCGGGACCCTTTCCCGGCTTTACATGAAGGAATTGTACAATGGTCCACAGCTGGTCGTTCCATTCAATACACAATCCGTTTTTGAAATCTGCAGTAGTTGCCATAAAATCAATTTTCTTTCCTGAAATTTTGCTGCAAAAATAGACAAATCTCTCAAAAATCAATTCTTTATCTGTTCCCTCCCGTTAATTTTATAACTCTGAAGAATCGCGCGAAGGGTGCCGGCCTTGGTTTCAAAATCAAGCTGAACCGGAGTCTTGGTATCTTTCAGGATGAACAGTTTCACTCCGTCAGCTCTTTTGAGCACCTTCCCTTTTTCAACAAGAGGAGATAAAACATAACATTCCTTCATCCCGATTTTGGTCTCTACCATTTCAGATCCTCCGGATTTTATCCTGATATTTTTTACTTCATGCCCATGAAAGGTCGGCAGCTCCATCGATTTATCCTGATCTATCCCCTCCAGCATATCATGTTTTATGAAATAAAAGAAGACTGTCATAAAATCGGTTACATCATGGGGCACCTTCATCCAACCCGTTTTTTTACTGTATACCGAATCCCGGTCATGGTAAAAAAATACCTCGTTGTAATACTTGTATTTCCGCTCCTTCGCATTCCTGACCGCTTTGTAAGGCAAATAAGTGTTGGCATCGACAAAGGTTTCATATTCATTGTCCACATCGAAAACCTTGTCTGTAATCCCGGTGGTGCGCCCCCTCAGATGGTAGTATACCGCTTTGTTCCCGTTGTAAGTCGTGTCCTTGATGATCATCACGGCTTCGCCTCCTTTGATAAAACCCAGCTTGAGATCAAAAACCAGCCGTTCACGGTTCCTCCCGGATAGGGAAAAGGTGACCAGAAGCAGCACCAGTAGGGTCATTATCCCTTTCACGGGGGATGAAACCTCCTGAACCAGATCCGGGGCTTGAACAGTTTCCGGGAAGATTCCGGAATCGGATGTCCTCGTCTTTTTCATATTAAAATATTTTGTTCTTCGGGACCGTAGCAATGAAATCCTTCAGATAGAATGGTTCAAAGTATGCAACGTTTTCGAAGCTCTTTTTGTTGAAACTCTTTTCAGCCAGATCTGACATAAATCGTGCCGAAGCATAAATTCCGGATAGAAAGTGAGCATGTGCATTACGGATCACTTCCCTGCATTTCGATGCACCGCTCCCGAAAAATACCATCTGACGGTTCTCCAACTCACCCGAAAAGGAGTCTTCCTGTATGACCCGGGCTGAAATATCGGTCAACTGGTCACCTTTCCTGTCGAACAAAGCCGTGTATATTTCCATCCGCCGGGCGTCCAGCATGGGACATAACAGGAGATCATGATTCCACGGAACAGGCAGGATATCTATGTTCCGTGCCACATACGCAGCCATTGACTGCAGCGAGCTGATGGCAATCAGGGGAATATTCAGCGCAAAACAGAGACCCTTAGCCACGGAAACGCCGATCCGCAATCCGGTGTATGATCCGGGACCACGGCTGACACAAACAGCATCCAGCTCCCCGGCCTTTGTCCCTGTTTCGGAAAGCAGGCGGTCGATAAATACCGTTAAAAGTTCAGCATGCCTGAATCCGTCGGATCTCTCATGATAACCAGTCACTTCCCCACCGACTGACAAAGCAGCCGAGCAAACTTCCGTAGCGGTTTCAAGCAATAAAATTCTGGCCATGATAAATAATTGAATATTAAGATGTGCAAAGTTAGCAATTTGATTTTTAACGTATGAATGATGTATCTATCACGAAGATGCCGTCTTGGACTTCAATGGTTATGACCACCTGTTCCTATGGGATTCAGGGGCCAGAAACACTTTTCGGAGTGGACTCAATTATGAATGGTTCGCAAAACATCTCCTTTCATTATATGGCAGATGAGGGTTCAGACCAAATGAAAAAAGACCACAAATCCCAATAGCACAGCGAAAAAGATCTCAGCGAAAAGATAACGTTTGAATGAATCAAAGTAATTTGACAACAGAAAAGTCACCGGAACAGCAGCCACTATAAACATTTCAGACGAAACTGCCGGAACCAGTAAAAATGAGATGATCGACAAAACGAACAGCAGGAAAAAGAAAAGGTAGAACTTCCTGAATTTCACTTTTTTTTCGGCATATTGACGCAAAATGGTATAACTGCCGCCAATGGTCAGTAAAATCAGGAATCCCAGGTATACCAACCGCGGAATATAATCCAAGATGCTTTCTTTTTTTACCAGGAAACTCACATAAACCGAATGCAGAAGATTGCCCGTTTTATCTAACATAAAAAAGGCCGTGAATGCCAAAATCCATGGAACCAGGACCCCGAGGCAAAGCAGGAAGGGTTCCCTCCAGCGGGAATCGCGGATCAGAATTTTGCTTCCGATGAGAAAGGCAGGCACCAGTATGAGCAGGTTAAAATAGAACATAGATCCCAGGCTTAACAGAAAACCGGTCTCAAAAAGAGGTCCGTATGGTTTCCGAGTGTCAAACGAACCAAAAAGACGGTCAATGGCGAACAGCAGAAAAAGAACGGCTATCCAGACAGGATGCAGGGATTCAAATTCGGGCATCGCTGCGGTCAGCACGGCAAAAAGGACAGCGGGCAGCATTGACCAGGAATTTGGGAATAGGTGATCCCTGTAAATCCGGAAAAGAATGAATCCGTTCAGCAGCACAAAAATGGCGGTTAGAACCGCATTCAGGAGAAACATTCCCTCCAGCCAATGGTGGATCAGTCCAAACAGCACATAGTTCTCCTCCCCGTTTATAAACACATAGGAATCTTCCGACTCAATATGGGCCATCAGGATTCCCAGAACAACAAGCGAAAAAAGTAGATAGCCTGTTTTCCGGTGTGTTTTTATCAGGCGTACAAACATGATTACAAATCAAATCCGATATCTCTGCGGAAATATTTGCCTTCGAAACCGATCATTCCGGCACCCCGGTAACAAATCTCAAGCGCTTTCTTCATATTGGGAGCGGTTGCGCTGATGGCGATCACTCTTCCTCCCGAGGTTTTCAGCTTTCCGGAGTCCATCCGGGTGCCTGCATGGAACAATATTCCTTCCCCGATGTTATCGCATCCGACAATCTCTTTCCCTTTTTCAAAGTCACCCGGATAACCTCCCGATACCAGCATTACTGTGGTGGACACCTGATTGCTGAATCCGATCTTTTTACCACTCAGATTCCCGGAAGCAGCGGCATCCAGCAATTCCAAAAGATCGGTCTGGATGCGCGGCATCACGGCTTCTGTTTCGGGATCCCCCATCCTCACATTGTATTCGATCACATAAGGATCTCCTCCGCAGTTGATCAACCCGAAAAAGATGAAACCCGTATAATCGATCCCCTCTTCCCGGATTCCCCGGATAGTTGGCCTGATGATCCGCTCCTCCACCTTTTTCATGAATTCCGGGTCTGCAAAAGGAACAGGGGAGACTGCTCCCATGCCGCCCGTGTTCAGACCGGTGTCGTGTTCTCCCACCCTTTTATAATCCTTGGCTTCGGGAAGCAACACATAACTTCTGCCGTCGGTCAGCACAAAAACACTGAGTTCCACCCCGCTCAGAAACTCTTCGATCACCACCACATCACCTGCCTTCCCAAATTTTCCTTCCAGCATCTCCTTCAGAGTAGATTTTGCATCGGCCAGGGATTCAAGAATGATTACCCCCTTCCCTGCAGCCAGTCCGTCGGCTTTTAGGACATAGGGAGGCCGCAGGCTTTCCAGGTAACGGTATCCGGCTTCAAGTTCCTCCCTCGAAAATGAAGAGAATGAAGCCGTCGGAATCTTATGCCTGACCATGAAAGCCTTGGCAAAATCCTCACTGCCCTC
>CAYWTT010000431.1:0-4016 GCA_964461245.1 uncultured Prolixibacteraceae bacterium
GAACTTGCTTAACGCCTTCATAAAGAAAAAGGTTACAACGTATCCCTGCATACTGTACTGATTTGGCTCAGTTTTGTAATACAGCCTGAATTTATTGATAAATGAGTGGGTAACCGGCTGTGACATATCAGGCCAGTATGGAGTAAGAAATTCCAGTTGACTATGGTGATAATGGTCCGGATTGATACTTTCATACTGGGAGAACCGGCTGTTCCCGATCAGGGTGATGTCATAGCCTGCACTTACCAGAGACTTCATATTTGAAACAACCACACTTACATCAGCTTCATTCCCGGAAGGAACCACTATCACATTTTTCCGATCTTTATTCATGTCATCCCGCAAGGCCACAAACCCATCCTTGCTGAAGTTGCAGATTTTCACGGTAGTTGAATGAGAAACACCATTACTTTTCGCAATTTTATCCTTCAGTTCAGAAGCCACACTTTCGGCTTCATTCCCCGACTTATCGGTCTGGAGGATCAGGATTTGACTCCCTTTGAATGCGGAAACCAAATATTCGGTCGTCTTCCCGGAAATATATTCTTTGGTGGGATTAACCTGAAAACAAAAAGGATTTCCTTTGGTAATATCGTCCGAAGGAGATAAGGGAGAGACCATCGGAATTTTGTTTTTCATGGCATACTCCGCGATCTCCTTTTGCTCGTTCGGATAAACCGGTCCGATAATCAGATCGGTATTGCGAAGCACTCCTGAAGAGAGAAAACTTTTGATCTTTGAAGATTTTTGTTCCGTATCCAACACATCTAGGTCCAGATTGATCCTCATTTGCTGAAGGGAATCTATGGCAAGCAGCACCCCTTCATAGAAGTGCAGATAGTTTTCGCTGTTACCGTGGAACTGCATCTGGCTGACAGACTTTTTACCGGTTCTGAGGGTATCTGATACACTGATCCCCGCTTCGTCCTCCTCCTTGAATTCACCATTAAGAAGCTCACTGTTCAGTGCCCTGTTTGTCTCGAGCATGAGAGGCAGAAGCAATGCAACCCGGTACGTTTTACCGTGATTGGAAATTTTTCCGGGTATACATTCAGATGAAAATCCGCTTTCCGGTTTTTCCTGAAGATCATTCACATTTTCCCCAAACTTTCCCCTCTCACCACCAGACATGATAACCAGCGTATCCCCTGTGTGCGGAGGCCTTTGTTCCAAGAAGGGATTCGACCTGATAATCTCGCCCATGGATAACTGGTATTCCTGTGATAAACCATATAAGGTCTCACCCGGTTTAACCACGTGACGGACTCCCACCTTTCCGTTTTTACCGGCTGGGGAAGATGAAGCTGCGACTTTCACCGGAATCCGGATGAGCGTACCAACCTTGCAGGTTTTTGCCAGAGATGGATTCATTTCGACCAGTTGTTCAGCTGAAATGTTGAACTTCCTGCTCAAGTAAAAGAGAGTCTCTCCCGGCTGAATGGTATGCTCCCGGTATTCTTCACTTGCTGTAGTCTTCTCAGGTTGAGAAGCAGTCGCCGGAATGGTTAGCCTCATTCCTGGTTTCAGTTCCTTTGCTTCAGGATTCGACTCCAGAATAAGAGAGACTGATTTCCCATATTTCCTCGAAATGGAATAAAGAGTTTCGCCCGGTTGTACAAAATGAGTAATCTGGGAATCCCTGCCGGTTTGGGCGGCGGGAAGTTCCTTTTCTGTAATGACCGGTTTATCCGCCCACTGTGGTATCCTGAGGCTTTCTCCCTTTTTCAACTGGGTTAATCCGGGATTATACTCCAAAATATCATCTATGGTAACGCCATACTTTCGGGCAATGTAATAAAGGGTCTCTTTTTTTTGTACTTTATGGCTAACCACACGGACGGGAGCATGTTGATCCCGCGTGGTTGATGCAGTCTCCTTTTTTTCAACGACGGGGACTTTCAGGACTTCTCCACTTTTCAATCCATTGGTTGCCTGCGGATTGGCCTCATAAAGGAGTTTCAGATCCACTTCATATTTTTTGCTTACTGAAAACAGGGTTTCACCTGGCTTGACCTTGTGCAGATAAAAGGCACTGCCATTTTCAGTGATTTTCTTCTCCGTGTCGGGTTCCTGGGCTATCAGCGGCCAAATGACACAAAAAAAAAGAATGAATGTAAATAAGCTACGCACAGTCTTTCATTTATTAATAACCATGAACAATAATGGTTCAACTGACAAAATTAATAATTCCCTGAGATCCTGAAAAACGAATATCGGAACCTTAATATTTTGATTATACTAAGATTCCACCTATTTGGAGTAATATTTTTGAAGTTCAGTGCAGTTGAGATATATTTGCACCATTCAATTATCAAATCGCATGCAGGATAAAATCTTGATTCTTGACTTCGGATCACAATATACCCAACTTATCGGAAGACGTATCCGGGAGTTGAATGTATACTGTGAAATTCATCCCTTTAATCACCTGCCTCCAATCGACGAAAGTGTAAAGGGGGTCATACTCTCAGGAAGCCCTTATTCCGTTCGTGAGCCGATGGCACCGATTCCCGACCTTTCACAGATTAAAGGGAAAATCCCCCTGCTCGGAGTATGTTACGGGGCTCAGTATCTCTCCCATTTCTTCGGAGGCGAAGTGGCTTCATCTGATTCCAGGGAGTATGGCAGAGCCAACCTGGGATTCATCGATCAGGAAAGCAAACTGTTTGAAAATATCCCGCAGCATACCCAGGTATGGATGTCGCATGGAGACAGTATCGTCAGGCTACCCGCTGATTACAGGGTAATCGCCTCCACCGAGGATGTGAGTTATGCCGCTTTTAAGGTAAATAACGAAGATACGTGGGGAATTCAGTTCCACCCTGAAGTGTACCACACCACAAATGGCAAACAACTGCTGCGCAATTTCATTTCAGGGATCTGTCAGTGCAGGCAGGACTGGACACCCGGTTCCTTTATCGAAAATACGGTCTGCTCATTGCAGCAACAAATCGGTGAAGATAAGGTCGTACTGGGTCTGTCAGGTGGCGTTGACTCCTCAGTGGCGGCCATGCTGCTTAATAAGGCTATCGGTAAAAATCTCACCTGCATATTTGTAGACCATGGGTTATTGCGGAAAGATGAATTTGAAACAGTCCTTGCATCTTATGAGGATATGGGGCTCCATGTAAAAGGGATTGATGCCCGTCGTAAATTCATGGATGATTTAAGTGGAATATCCGATCCCGAACAAAAAAGGAAAATTATTGGCAGGGACTTTGTAGAAGTATTTGATGCGGAAGCCCACAAGATTGAAGAGGTGAAATGGCTGGCCCAGGGAACGATTTATCCCGATGTAATCGAATCGGTTTCGGTGAACGGACCTTCGGCAACAATCAAATCCCACCATAACGTGGGCGGACTGCCTGACCGGATGAAGCTGAAAGTGGTGGAACCATTGCGTTCCCTGTTTAAAGACGAGGTACGCAGGGTGGGAGAAGCCCTGGGATTGAAACAGGAATTGCTGAGAAGACATCCTTTTCCCGGCCCCGGTTTAGCCATCAGGATCCTGGGCGAAGTAACGCCCGAGAAAGTGGCTGTATTGCAGGAAGCTGATGCAATCTTCATAAAGGGACTGAAGGACTGGGGCCTGTATGACAAAGTCTGGCAAGCAGGGGTTATCCTTTTGCCGGTGCAATCGGTCGGGGTGATGGGTGATGAAAGAACCTATGAAAACTGTGTCGCTTTGCGTGCTGTGACATCCACCGATGCCATGACTGCCGACTGGGCTCACCTGCCCTATGATTTCCTGTCAAAAATGTCCAATGAGATCATCAATAAGGTGAAGGGAATCAACCGGGTTGTCTATGATATAAGTTCAAAGCCTCCGGCAACCATTGAATGGGAATAACAGCGGAAAAAAGGTCACCCTTTTTCCGCTTTATATATAAATAATCAGGTAATTTACCTGAAATTATGCGAATCACAGGAATTTAAAAGTTCGTACATGAAGTCTCTCCTGAAATTTTGGATTATATGCTTCCTGCTCACAGCAGGTGCGGGTCAATATAAGAGCA
>CAYWTT010000432.1:0-4004 GCA_964461245.1 uncultured Prolixibacteraceae bacterium
GCCTTCGAGCGCATAATGGGTGATGCCGTTTATTTTCCAGGCCACGGTGGTCAGGAGCCGGCTCTTTGATTCAATGGGTTTGTTCCCGATGTTCATCATCATGAAACACCCTGTGCCATAGGTGTTCTTGATCATCCCCGGTTCTGAACAGAGCTGACCGAACAGGGCTGCCTGCTGATCCCCGGCAATACCCGCAACCGGAATATCCACGGGGAAATGACCCCTGGCTGAACCGTACACCTCACTGGAAGATTTTACCTCGGGCAACATCGACATGGGTATATTGAAGATCTTCAGCAATTCTTCATCCCATTGAAGTGTGTGAATATTGAACAACATGGTGCGGGAGGCATTTGAAACGTCAGTGACGTGCTTTTGTCCGCGGGTAAGCTTCCAAACCAGCCAGGAATCAATGGTCCCGAATGCGAGCCGGCCTTTTTCTGCCAATTCCCTGGCCCCTTCCACATGATCGAGGATCCAGGTGACTTTGGTGGCGGAAAAGTAAGCATCAATGATGAGACCGGTTTTCTCAAGTATCTTCTGGCTTTGTCCTTCCCGTTTCAGCTGATCGCAGAATCCGGCTGTTCTCCTGTCCTGCCAGACAATGGCATGGTATACCGGTTTACCTGTTTCCCTGTCCCAAACCACGGTCGTTTCCCGCTGGTTGGTAATGCCGATGGCGGCAATGTCAGAACCTGCAAGTCCGGCTTTTGCAATGGCTTCCATGGCTACTCCGATCTGGGTCGACCAGATCTCTTCCGGATCGTGTTCTACCCAGCCCGGTTGCGGGAAAAACTGAGTGAACTCCTTTTGTGCCGAGGCAACCGGCAGTCCGTTCCGGTCAAAAAGAATGGCCCGGGAACTGGTAGTCCCTTGGTCGAATGATAAGATATATTGGTTCATTAATTAAAGGTTTATTTTTATATGAGGGCAATAATACAAAATAAACCTGAAGGATTTGGCCCAATTTCCAGGTTTTTACAAGGGGAACAGACGATTTTGGTATCGCCTTCCCGAAATGGATAGCCCTGACAGACAAAGAAACCAATCAGATTGGGTAACACACTCCGGATGCCGGGGAAGTTGTCTGCATATGTAATATCTTTCCTTTGCTGAAACCGTTGATATGACCTCAGCTACCGGAATTCTTCAGAATTTATAGCTAAAGCCTGCCCCAAACAGCTGTTTCAACTGCACACGGCGGCCTTTTCCGTCTATTATTCCGTCATCATTCCGGTCAACCGACACATAAATGTCGTCGTCATAGATCATGTTGGTGATCAGGTTGGCAGAAAGATATTTGTTGATTTTCATATTCAGGCGAAAGTCCCAGTTTACATCGATATTTCCGGGATTTTTCAGATAATTGGAAAAGAGGCCGAGGGAGGTAACCACATCCACATTGGTCACCACGGGGAATTTCAGTTCTGACTTCAGACTTCCGCCCATTTCCGCGCGGAATTTCTTCCCTTTTTCCACCCCGAATGCTCCGAAGGAGGAGAGGAGATCGTCGGCCACTACCGTGAATTTTGATCCCAAGGGAGAGAGAAACAGGCTGAAATGGTCGCTGGGTTTATAATCGGCACCAAGTGCGAGTGTGAAATAAGCCGGAGCAAAAATGGCTGAAATCTTGTTTTCTGTATCGGGGTATTTGTACCCATTGGCAAACTGAGATCTGAACCCGAACAAGCCACTTAAAAACCATTTGCTTTTTTCCGTCAGTTTATATCCGGCTTTGGAACTGAACTCCATCTTATCCTCCGACTTGGTCACTCCACGGTCACCCTCTTTCAACAGACCATACCCGAGGTTCAGGCTGTTGTCCCAGCTCGTGCGGGCCCTGAGGTAATTGAAAGCGTAGTTATACAGGGCCACGCCCGAGACCGAGTTCTTTCCTCCGGCAGCCCAGTTGGAAAAGGAAACCTGGTTGAAGGAGAGGGTGAAATCCCCGCTTTTTTTCCAGTAAGTGGTATCTTTAACTTCCTGACTAAAAACAAAGATAGTCAGCATGATAGCGATTAACGTCAATGCAACCTTTTTCATTATATTCATCGTTAAGTTTTCCTTCTAAGTTACAAATTTCCATGAAAAAAGAAGCCACCTCTGTTTTGAGACGGCCTGTTCTCTTAGTCCATATTTCCCTAATTCAGATGATCTAATTAGTTCCAGGTTTCCTTTGTTTCTTGTCGTCCACTGTTGATACGAATTTCCGGTAATACATCCATATGCTTGAGTTTTCTGGCTACTGCTTCAAGTAGTACCTGCCTGATAATTCGATTCTGTTTTTTCGTTTTTAGAATTTAATCAGTTTTTACATGCATTTTAGTAAAAAGAAAATTGTAAACAATAGAAATACAAATTATTAATAAACGCTATTTAAATATTTCCTGGCATAAGCTTTGGCAGTCAAGCCGGTAATCAGCTTAAACTGCCTGTTGAAATAGGAAATGTTGTTATAGCCGATTTCATAGCAAACCTGAGTAGCCGTCATACGGGTATTTACCAGGAGTTTACAGGCATGTGCGATTCGGATCTCATTTAAAAACCGTGAACATGTTTTATGGGTTTGAGTTTTAAAATACCGGCAAAACGAGGACTCGTTCATGTTTACCAGTTTGGCAACTTCTTGGGTATTGATATCTTTATTAAAATTTTCCATTAAATAGGAGACCGCTTTATTGATCTTTTCGGTATACTGGATAGGATTAGAATTGATATATCCCGGAATTGAAAGCAGTTCATACTCCTCCGCATTTGCGAAAGCGTCGAGGGTTTTCAGAAAATAGACCAGGCGGGTGATCCCTGAGGAGAGATATACTTTTTTAATCAGCTTGGATATTTTTTTTATGCTATTGCCTTTTATTAGTATCCCTTGTTGTCCACGTTCAAAAAGATCCCGGATCTGAGCAAATTCAGGAAGTGCAAAAAAGTCTTCACCCAGTGAACTTGCGAGGAATTGAATGACATAAACCACAACTTTCAGGTCTTTTCTTCCCTGGTAAAAATCGGGGTCATTTCTCCAGACATGAGGCAGATTAGGACTGATGAACATTAAATCATAATGACTGAAGTTACCGATATGATTCCCCATTAAACGGATTCCATAGCTTTCTTCCACAAAAATGATTTCAAATTCTGGATGATAGTGCCATGGATAATCCATGAAAGGTGTAACTTCTTTTTTTACAGCAATTGATGACAGTATATTTGCCGGTATTTTCTCAAGTTTAGGCTGCATAATTCAACATATTACTGGGTGTAAAAGATTAAATATCGGCAGAAAGATGCAAATATAGTGTCTGAAATTGAAAATATAGTAGTTTTTGCCAATGTGGATGTTCATAATTTTGTATTCACTGCTGATCCAATAAAAATCAATGCATATTATCAGGTAAATCAAAGAACGGTTGTATGTGTTTGGTTGAGGATTGTGAGTAAACTAACTGAAAAGGATGTATTATTTAAAAAGGCTGATTATGAAACTAATCTTTAAACTTCTAAGGGAATGTCAGATCGTCCTGTTAACCTTAACATTTTGGGGCATTGGTATAATTATCGTGCAGGCTCAAAACTTCAACTCAAGCTGTATTGTTGATGTTTCAAAGCCGGGTGTTGTTGTGGCGCCTATTTGCAGAGGTCAGCAGATTGAAGAATTCAATTACCAGATTCAAGGCGGATTGTATGCACAGCTAATACATAATCCTTCTTTTGAGGAATTGGGAGATCCGATTGATTTTTGGTCATTGGTAAAATTAAAATCCTCAAATGGTCATTTATACAGTCAGACCTCAGCTGAAACTGAAATGTTAAATAACCGGCAAGACCATTGCCTCAGGCTTGAGGTCGTTTCGGTGGCTTCAGGAGATGTGGGTTTGGCAAATGGCGGATACTGGGGACTTAAACTGGAAAATAACACATTGTATAAAGTCTCTTTTTGGGCAAAGAAGGCTTCAAATTTTAAGGGCACCATGAGGGTAAAGCTGGAAAGCAACGATGGCGTTGTT
>CAYWTT010000433.1:0-4001 GCA_964461245.1 uncultured Prolixibacteraceae bacterium
GTCTTTTAGCTCGATCCAGCCTTCATAACCAGTACCTTTTTGGGCATGGTATAAACCATCATTTTCTTTCACTAGGAGTGATTCAAAAAACCGGGCGGCTTCAAGAATGAAGGGCAGTGCTTTTTCTTTCAGAAATTGCCTGTCGCCGGTGTATTGGTATTGCCGCCAGAAATCGAGGGCAATTTCAGCTACCGGGGTATGGTTGGTTCTTTCGGAGGTCGAATTGTAACCCCGGCGTTCCGACACATCGGAAATAAAAGCCCCGTTGGCCTTGAATATTTCCTGTGCATCTTTTTTAGCCTGCGGCAGGGATCTAAACCTCATATCGAGATACGGATTGATCAACTCGTGAAAACCGGCAGCATTTAACGGCCAGTATAATTGCTGCTGGTTCCAGTGAAAATAAAAGTTCCAGTTTTGCACATCATGGCTCCAGCCCCAAAGTCCGTTGTTGAACCGTCCGGGATATTTTCCGCCCTGCGATGCATTGGCGTAATATAGGGTCAGATACCACAAGTTGTTCAGGTAATCGTCGCCATAATCTATGAACGAACGGTTCCAAATGGATTTCCAAACTTCGGAATTTGATCTCAGAAAAGATGCAATTCCTTTTTCTTCTACAGAAGATAATGTGTTTTTTACTTCCGGAACCGGATTAACATCTTTTGGGGAAGTGACCGAGAAAGCAAGTTGTGCCGTTTTTTGATGCTTCCCTGACAACACGATGTTTGCAAACCGCGAATGTTCGCGTGTATAATTAACTGTCAGACCATTATTTTTAATCGCGCTTCCGCCTACGGCAAATGTACCTGATGTCAGTTTTTGCGTGATATAAACACCATCCGTATCAGCCAGTGCTTCAGTCCCTGCCAACCCGATGGAAGCATCCCTGTTGACCTGGCGATACCAGCGTGAAAAAGCACGTGAACCAAAGCGTTCAAGACTAACAGTTAAAGGAATATCTTCATTTAAATTACTTCCAAGATCATAAAACAGCGTCCCTGTCTGGTGATCAACAAATGCTTTTAAGCTCACTTTTCCAAAAGGGCTTTCCGACTCAAGGGTTAAAGAAGCATCGGCCAGATTGAGTTTCGCCTGAAACCCGGATAGGTAAAGTGTATTAAAAACCGGGAATTTAAAATCAATCACAATGCGGCAGGCATGTCGCTGCGAGGTATTGTTTTCTTCATTTCCACTGCGAAACGGGCCAAATGCAGCATCGTCCCACAGGTCACTTTTATTCACCACGGCAATGATTTTTGAACCTTCGCACCAGAACAGAACCCCGATTTCCCCATTTCCCAGGGGAATTCCCTGTAAAGGATCAACAGGTGGGCTGTAATAAACCAGGTCGTATTGAGAAACCCGTCCCGGCCACGAAATGTCCCATCGGGCTAACGAAGGGTTGAAAGCTGACTGAATTTCCCCGTTTTCTTCGGGTTGCGCCGTAACTGGGTTATTGGACACGAAAAGAAACAGGATTACAATCAGGAAACTCAGAACTTCTGCATGAATTGCTTTTTTTATCGGCTGGTTAACCATGCGTGTTAATTTATTGGTTTACTGTTTTGCTGAAAGGGTTGTCAGTTTAGCTTTTACAGGGAAACAACTTTCAAAAAAAGCTTTTTCCGATCCGTCAAATACAGCGACACGGACTGTTCCCCAGGTTTCCTGATCGCCGGTGGCATAATAAAGATACGTTTTTCCTTCGTATTCGAGGATGTCAACATCAGAGTTGTTTTTGCCTTCACCTGCAGTTGCTTCCAGTATGGGATTAAACGGGCTGAGTTCCCAGGTTTCCAAATCATTCGACCGGGCCATATACGAAATCCAGCCGTTATGCCCTTTTACCGGGGCATGGAGATATATGACATAGTAATACGGCGCAAAATAGCGGATAAGCGGACAGGCTGAATATTCGTGTTTTTCCCCTGTGAAAACCAAACCGGGTACTTTTTCCCATTTCGACAAATCGGCAGAGCGGGCAAACTTGAAGCAAAACTGAACGGGATTATCTGATTCGTAGGCCATCAAATACCCTTTATCGTCGCGGCAAACCGACGAGTTGAACAGGTGTTCGCCGCCTTCAGGTAAAATGACTTTACTGGTTTTCCAGTTTTTCAGGTCGGTGGAAACCATGCGGTCGATCCCTGTCGAGTTCATTACCCGGCCAAAATCAGTGAATTCAAGAGCAAAAACGTTTAGCTCATTTCCATTCACAAAGGCCGAAACGAACGAATGCCCCTGCCCGAAGCGGGCGACTTCCTTGCCGTTTTGCAGGTCGTCGATGTAAAGGTAGGCATCCTTCCCTTTGGCTTCGGCTCCGCCCGGACGGTAGTTGGCTACGATCAGCAGCCTGTTGCCCAGCACGAACGGCGTGTTTTCCATGGGTGTGCGCCCTTCACCCGAAAAGGCAAAAGGCAACTTAGTCAGTTTGGGCTTTGCCAGGTTTTGGGCAAGTCCCGCCGACATAAAAAAATGGATACAAAAGAAAATAAGGATGGCCAGGTTTGTGTTTCGCATGAAGTTGTTGTTTAGGTTTTTATGACTTATTTGATTACATTGGGCAATCAGAAAACACCTGATATTTAACTATTCTTCGAATAGGCAAACCGAAATGAATATATGTAAGGAGAGGCTGTGTAAAAAGTCAGGAATTCGCCAATTATATTCGTCATGAATTTCCTATGGATATGTCTATCAAAAATACATTGACAGACAGAAACAGGTTCATGATAAAAGGGTTACTAACTTTTTAAACAGCCTCTTTAGAAAAATTGTCAATAACCCGGGTTCTGCCACATATATCGGGTGTCCGGGTTGTTATTCAGTTCATCTTGCGGGATCGCAAAAATAGTCTGGTAATCGTTCATTTTATATTGTCCATTTCCTTGGGAAGGACTACCCAAGAAAGCATTCATAATACTTAAAGCATTACCAGATCGAACCAGATCAAACCAACGTAAATATTCACAGGCAAACTCTGACCGTCGTTCCCGGAATATTGCCGAACGGAATGCCTCCTTATTGGGAACAATAGCTGAAGTAAGTGCTGGTAAACCGGCACGGCTTCTTACCTGGTTTATTATGGTAAATGCTTCTCCGGAGGAACTGTAGTTTTCTTCATTCAACACCTCGGCATACATTAATTTTACATCGGTATATCGAAGAATAGGCAGATTTACATCGTCTCCGTCGGATGAAGAACTTAACGTACCATGTGCATATTTCACATAGAAACATGTAAGCGAATCGACTTGCCCGGTATTTTTTGTATATCCTTTCTGGATTGATATATTACGGCGCAAATCACCATTTTCAAAAGAATCATACAAATCGTTCGAAACTAACAACACTTGTGGTGATCCTCTTAAGGGATATCCGGTAGCAATACCATCAGGAGCCGTGCTGTTAGGAATTGAATTTCCCTCTCCATTTCCTGAAGTAAACTGGATCTGGAAAAGATGCTCGGTACTGTTGTCATAACTATCTAAAAAGCAATCCACATAGTTAGTCGCCATTTGATATCTTCCTGAAGAAATAATTTCAGCAAGAAGCGTTTTTGCATTTGAATATTTTTTCTGAAATAAATATAAACGGGCAAGAATTCCTTTTGCAGCATATTTCGTCGCTTTCCCCGTTTCAGCAGAAGGCCATTCTTCAGGAAGTAACTGAGCTGCCTGTGCCAGATCGTTGGCTGCAAAATCAAAAGTTGCTTCCTGTGTACTCCGTGCAGTAGTCTTAATTTCACTTACCTTCGTCTGACGGCCAATCAAAGGCATGCCGCCATATAACCAGCCCAGTTGGAAATAGGCATATCCCCTTAAAAAATAAGCCTCTCCTTTATAATAGGACCGGTAGTCTTTATCATTAAAAGTTCCATTATCAATCTGGTCAATTATTGCATTGCAACGATCAATTAAAACCCAAAATTCTTCCCAGATACTTGTTAAATTCGGGGTTGTAGCATCATCCATAAATCTGCTTACAATTCCGGCATC
>CAYWTT010000434.1:0-3977 GCA_964461245.1 uncultured Prolixibacteraceae bacterium
ATCCTCATCAGCACCGAGGGAAGGGGTTCATCTTTGAATATAAACAATCCGTCAATCCAGGAAGTATATTCAAGCACATTAATTTTGGAAATGGAATAGGAATGATCACTTCTGGATAAAACCAAACGCTGTTCAGGCTCAAGAAGAATATCTTTCCCCAGAAACTTTTTGCCCGGGTTAAGACTGATTGAACCTTCGACCAGAACTGTTTCTTCCATGTCCTCATCAGGATATGATTTTACATTGAAACTCGTTCCCAACACTTTGATATTCAAATTATGGGTTTCCACAATGAAAGGCTTTGATTTGTCTTTGCTTACCTTAAAAAAGGCCTCACCCTCCAGTTGAACCTTGCGTTTGCCGCCATCGAACCTGGTTGGATAAAGCAACCGGGAGCCAGCATTTAGCCATACTTCGGTCTGGTCAGCCAATATTATTTTCGATTGTTTTCCAAACGGAACAATTAACTGGTTCATAACGGAGCCTTTTGTTTCATTGCTTTGTATCACCGGTTCATTATTAACCTTCACCTGGTTATTTCCCGTGTCATACACGATTTCAGACTGGTCAGCCCTGATTGCAATTTCTTTCCCGTTATCCATCACAAGCCTTGTTTCAGTAAAATTTAGCCTGTTATAAGCTGAAAAGAAATTTTTATCGGCAGCGGTTGAACTCAAATAATAATAGGTGAGCGATCCAATGGTTAACAACAGTGCCATGACGGCCGCAAAACGGAAGATCAATCCACTGTTTTTCAGAAAGTTCCTCTGGCCCCGGTAACGTTTGTTTATTTCCTCCCAGATCTGCAATTTGCGGGTCAGGTTGGTTTGAAGTTTTTCGTCATCAAAGAGCTTTACTAATTTAAAAGCCTTTTGGAATGTATCCCTTTGCTTCGGATATTTTGCTAAAAGATTTTGGTAGAAACCGTCCAAATCCGGCCTTTCTGATCTTGCCCAACCACAAAAATCGGGATCGTCCAAAAAATCTTCCAACGAATATTTCTGAAATTTTTCTTCCATAATCCGGTGTTTCAACACCAGTAAGTAGCGTTAAAAGGGAATACATAGACAGAAATTTTAAAAAAAAGCAGGGAAAAAGAACGAGATCAGCCCAAACAAGAATTAAGAGCCACTCGTAAAATTTCTATCGGATTGAAAAAGGCCCAACAGAATGAGAGTTAAATTGTCTTCCGTACCGAATGTTTCCTTTATTGATTTCAGGGTTCTGTATATCAGGGTTCGCGTGGATTCCACGCTGATTTGCATTAATTCTGAAATCTGGATGTAATCAAAGCCGCAGTTAAATTTCAGGTAAAGAGCCTCTTTTTGGTGATCGGTCAGATCGTTGATGACCATTTTCAGAAATCGTGTCCTCATTTTATCGGTTTCACTGGCAATGAAAGATTTCTCAGCCGAATAACAGATTCTGAAATCGGCTTCACCTGGATTGTCAACCGAAATCAGTCTTTTTGCTTTTCGTTTTTCGTACGACAGTTGATTTTTAATCGCTTTTATAAGATAAAACCGGATGTTTGAGACGGGTTTTTGTTTTTGTCTGTTTTTTAACAAATCGAGAAATACATTCTGAATACAATCTTCGACCAGTGACCGATCGGTGGAATATTTCATTCCGAAGTTGAGCAGAATGTCGAAGAATTCAAAATAAATGGAGGAAAGGGCTTCAACGTCGCCATCAACAAATTTCTGCCAGATATTCTGGTATTGATCAATTCCTTCTTTGCCAGCCATGCCTCCTGAAAAAGTTCCCGGCTGCTAAGTTAATAAATTTTATTCGTGTTGGCGATCCCAGCTGAAGTTTGAACCAGTCTTTGCTGCCAGCTGATTATCAATATTTTGCAATATGTTTATTTCAATAAGTTCCAGTACAGTCAAGAATTGATAATCAGTACTTTATCAAACTCAAACAAATTCTTTAAAGTATTTTGCCAAAAACATCATGTGTTTTCAAAATATTCGTCGAGGCTCTTTTGGTAATCAAATTCAAAGCGCCAGATTGTATAAAATCCTATTGACTGAAAAGACAGAATAACTATTTACCGATTCCCAAATAGTATTTAAAAACCCTTTGAACTTGAATTAAATTCGAATAAACCGATATCCGGCGCTTTTCCATAAAACGGAAACCCAACATCCACACCTTTATCAATGAATTTACTATTGGCGGAAGGAATTAGAAAACCGACATCCGGTAAATTTCCATTGGCTTTTCTCGGGCCATCAATTCCTGACATATCCACAGAAGTAAAATCCACCTCAGAAACAGTTATCCCATTCCACGAATTATTGGTGTTAATTGATTCGGCAGTAATAAGAGCCTCATAAGGGTCGCCATTCATATAACTGATATTGTTCTGAAAGGTACTTCTCAGAAAAACTTGCTCATGTAATAAGCTTTACCCCCATTTTTACATTGGCATTATTCTGGTCGAAACCACCGTTTATATTTTTATACGCTAAACAATGGGTTGTAATACGCTTTGTAATGTCTTCATAAGGTTCCAATGTCCGGCCATATTTAAAGCCATTTCCGTCCCCCATGTCATATCCGTTGTTAAACGCCCAGCAGCTATCAATGATCATGGTCCCTTCGTTCTCCCATAAATCCAGTCCGTCATCTGAATTATGATAGAACCTGCAGCCTTTTATTGTATTCACTGATCCTTTATATGCCCATAGCTGCGCACCATCGGCATTCCCGCCATGATATTCCTTGCCTTCACCACTAATAGTATATGGATCAAAGTTGTTATAAAAATCGCAGTTTTTAATCAGGTTGTTGGTAGAGACCTGTCCCATTCCCATTCCCTAATTGTCATGTGATATTACATTTTTAATGATATGGTTGTTGGCGTTTATTAAACCAATTCCCCGGGTTACAGAGCTGACATTTTTAGCTGCATCATATCCTTGAGGAAAATTATTTATTTCGATACCTTTAATGTGCCAGTAGTCCCCGGAGAGTAAGACTCCATAGCCACTAACCTTATTCATTGTACTGCAATCCAATACCGGATTCTCTCCCGGGTATGCCCACACTCTGATATAATTTCCCGGAGTACCGCTCTTCCCAACAAAATAACAGGCATTTGAACCGCTCTGGCCACTTTTATAGTAGGAGCCTCCTCGTCGATAAACCAAATCGCCGGGCTTGATGATTTTTATAATCTTGTCCCAGTTCTTAAATGGCTTGTCTATTGTTCCCGGATTTTCATCATTTCCATCCGGAGCTATGTAGTAATTTGCTTTATCGGTGACAAGCACCGGAGGATCAACAGGGTCAGAATCAGGAGGAGTTATAACTTCTTTCTCACAACCAACGAAAAAAGCTAATGTTATAAATAAAGAGGCAAACGTAATCAGGTAATTATTTTGCCTTCTCATATTTGATTTTTTAATTGTTAAGATATTTTGCATGGTATACTGGCATTTTTTCAACTTGAAAAATTTAGTTACATGCCAGTTATTCTTACCTGGTAACCTTCCGTGCCATCTTTTTCAGGTAAGCTGCGAACTCTGGAGATACCCCCTTTGGGGACGTATTTCACTTTCGTGGGCGGTTCCCCGAAAAGAAAAGAATACCAGACCAACGCACCCAGATAACATCCTGACTCGCCGGCATGGTGCGAATCGAACTTAAACTGTTTGTCTTTGCTCCACCCATAGCCCACATGCAATGAATTGGCCTGTTTGGGCAAGACCGGGTAAACCGGGTTACTGTAGTCAAATTCCTGGTCAGCCTTGAATTTCCACCTTTTTGATGAACTGACTTTCCAAAAAGCATCGCCAACTGGGATCAGCCCAACTCCCAGCTCTTCTGCAGCCTTGTGATAGGCTTCCCTCGATTTCTCCCACATCTCCTTTTCACTCAGGCAATACTGCCCTTCTGCAATCTGTCCAAAATCTCTCGAATCGGAGCGGTAGGCCCAGGTTTGGTGCATCATCACTTTCGCCCCGGGC
>CAYWTT010000435.1:0-3976 GCA_964461245.1 uncultured Prolixibacteraceae bacterium
TCCCTGTTTTTTTGCCAGAATGGCTGAACCCACTCCGCTTTCTCCGGCACCTAATATGATCAACTTTTCACTCATGCTATCTGATTTTAAGTGTCGCCATGGTTAAAACCGCCAGGATTATGCCGACGATCCAGAAACGGGTAACAATTTTGGCCTCAGGGATCCCTTTTTTCTGATAATGGTGATGTATCGGTGACATCAGGAAGATCCTCCTTCCTTCCCCATATTTGTGTCGGGTGTATTTAAACCAGGTAACCTGCATGACCACGCTCAGGTTTTCAATCACGAAAATTCCGCAGAGCAACGGGATCAATATCTCCTTGCGGATGATCACCGAAAATACAGCCAGGATGCCTCCCATGGCCAGGCTGCCGGTGTCGCCCATGAAAACTTGGGCAGGGTAAGAATTATACCAGAGAAACCCGATCGTGGCTCCGATAAAGGAACCAATGAATACCGTTAATTCCCCCAGGTTTGGTATATACATGATGTTCAAATAGTTGGAATATATCACGTTGCCACTGACATAGGCCAGAATACCCAGTGTGGCTCCGCTGATGGCAGAGGTTCCCGTGGCCAGCCCGTCCAGTCCATCTGTCAGGTTGGCTGCATTGGATACTGCTACGATGATCAGAATAATGGCAACTGCGTAAACCAGCCATTTCAGCCACTGCGTGTTGTCTCCTGCAAATCCCACCAGCCAGGCATAGTCAAATTCATTCTTTTTAATGAAAGGGAGGGTGGTTTTGGTCGATTTCACCTCATGCGTAGTGATCTGGACTTTCTGTTCACCGGTTTCCGGATCTGTCACCAGTTCTTTCATCCATTCTCCCGTGGCGGATTTGACCGGCTCCCTGACCACGACATCCGGACTGAAAAGGAGGGTGGCCACCACCATCAGCCCGAGACTGATCTGTCCCATGACCTTGAACTTCCCTGCCAGTCCCTGTTTGTTCTTTTTGAAAACTTTGATGTAATCGTCAGTAAATCCTATAAACCCCAGCCAGATGGTGGTGACAAGCATCAGGATGATATAGGTGTTGTTTATTTTGGCAAAGAGGAGGGTGGGAATGACGATTCCGGCCAGGATGATGATCCCTCCCATAGTGGGGGTACCTTTCTTTTGAAGTTGTCCTTCCAGGCCAAGATCTCTGACCTCTTCCCCGATCTGTTTTATCTTCAGGTAGCGGATCAGTCTTTTCCCATACACGGTGGTTATGATCAGCGACAGGATGATTGCTCCAGCCGTGCGGAACGAAATATACTGTGCCATCCCGATCCCCGGGATATGGTACTGGTTCAGCCATTCATACAAGTAATATATCATATTTCCTCCTGCGATTATTCAATTCCGAAAATTTCGCGGACCACTTCACGGTCATCGAAATGGTATTTGACTCCCTTGATTTCCTGGTAGTCCTCATGACCCTTACCGGCTATCAGGATGATATCGCCCGGCCTGGCCAGATGGCAGGCTGTTTTGATGGCTTCACGCCGGTTGGTTATGGAGATGACTTTATTTCTCTCCGGCCCGTGCACTCCTGCTTCCATCTCTTGGATGATCGCATCGGGGTCCTCTGATCGGGGATTATCAGAGGTGAGAATTACCTTGTCACTGGCCATGACCGCTTCCCGGGCCATCTCCGGCCGTTTGGTCCGGTCACGGTCACCCCCGGCCCCCACGACGGTGATGACCTGTTCCCCGCCGCTCCTGATCTCCGAAATGGCGAGCAATACGTTTTTCAGCGCATCAGGAGTATGGGCATAGTCCACCACGGCCATGATGCCGTCTTTGCTGCGGATAGCCTCAAAGCGTCCGCGAACCGGAGTGAGTTCACTGAGTACCTGCATGACTTCATCCGGGTCCTGTTTCAGGAGAATGGCACTTCCGTAAACGGCTAAAAGGTTGGATGCATTGAATTTCCCCACAAAATGGGTCCAGATTTCTTTTCCGTCCATATTCAGCAGCATTCCTTCAAAATGGTTTTCCATAACCTTGCATCTGAAACGAGCCATTGAACGGGTTGAAAAGGTGTATACTGCTGCCCGGGTATTCTGGACCATCACTTCCCCGTTTTTATCATCTATGTTTACCAGGGCAAAGGCATTGGCGGACAATCCGTCAAAAAAGCCTTTCTTGGCCTCAAGGTAAGCGGCGAATGTCTTGTGATAATCGAGATGGTCATGGGTGAGGTTGGTAAAAATACCCCCGGTGAACTCTATTCCAGCGATCCTGTGTTGCACCACCGAGTGCGAACTCACCTCCATGAAGCAATAGTCACATCCTGCATCTGCCATCTGGGCCAGTAGGGATTGGATACGGAGTGAATCAGGAGTGGTGTGTGTGGCTGTTTCAACCTTATCCTTCACAATCGTTGAAATGGTGGAGATCAATCCGGCTTCGTATCCCAGCCTGGTAAAAAGGCGATACAGCAGGGTGGCTATGCTGGTTTTCCCGTTTGTGCCGGTTACTCCCACCACCTTTAACTTTTGGGATGGAAATCCATACCATGCTGCGGATAAATATCCCAGGAACTCATCTGCATCAGTAACCTTCACATACAGTACCTGGCTGGAAAGCTGCTGCGGCAGTGTTTCGCAAACGATGGCCGTGGCTCCTTTTTCTATGGCTGCGGAAATGTAGTGGTGCCCGTCGGCATGAGTGCCTTTCTGGGCCACAAAACAAAAACCCGGTTTCACTTCCCTTGAATCAAAGGCAATCCCTTCAATGTTCCTGCCGGTTCCTCCGATTATCTCTACAATCCCTTTCCCAGGATTTATTTCACTCCATTTTTTCATATCGTTATCCTAATGTCAGCGAGATCGTCTGCCCTTTTTTGAATTTATATCCGGGAAGCAACGACTGTTTTTTAACTTTACCCACACCGCTTAATCTTACCTGTAACCCTGATTTTTCCAGAAGGAATACCGCATCTTTGGCACCCATCCCCCTGACATCGGGGATACGGTCTTCCGAAACCGGATTCTCTTTCAGGGAAATTCCTTTTTCTCCCGACACGGTCTTGGTCAGCCTGGTTTTCGGTTTTTTCCCTTTATAGTCTATGTCAAGCGAATTCATTACCCTTACCACCTCACGGGTAATTCCGTTTTTCACATCGGGGGCCTGGGTAATTTCCGGCTCTTCTTCTTCCTCTTCGTCAAACTGCTGATACACGGCATAAACTTTTTCAGCCACTTCCCGGAAAACAGGCATGGCTACTGCTCCGCCGTAATAAGCGCCCTGGGGTTTGTTGACTGTTACGATCATGGAAAACACCGGGTCCTCTGCCGGGAAATATCCCACAAACGAAGCAAGATAAAGACCTTTCCCATAGCCTCCCTGGCCTGAGGAGATCTGGGCCGTGCCGGTTTTCCCGGCAATTCTGATAATCTTGCTCTTCATGGCTTTGCCGGTTCCGTTTTCGCAAACCCCTTCCAGCATTTTCTGCGCCTTTTTGATGGTGGAGTGGGTGGCAATGGAACTGTTCAACACCTCAGGCCCCATCTCTTTTACCACATCCCCCTTGTTTACAACCGACCTGACAAAAAAGGGTTTCATCATCTTTCCCCCGTTGGCCACCGCATTGTAAAAGGCGAGGATCTGAAGCGGCGTCATTTTGCTTTCATAACCGTATGACATCCAGGCAAGGGTTGTTCCCCACCAGTTGTCGTTCCCGGGATACTTGAAATAAGGTTCTCCTTCACCAAGCAGCTCAATGCCAAGCGGTTTGTTAATTCCCATCCTGAAGATCCGGTTTACAAATTTCTCAGGATGGTCATCGTAACATGAGGTGATGATTTTAGCCACTCCCACATTAGAGGATTTTTCAAATATCTGCTTGACGGTCATCGGTCCGTGAGTCCCCCCATGTTGGTAGTCACTGTCAAAAATGGTACGGCCTTTATATTTCCAGGCACCTGATCCGGTATCAAAAACCTGGCTGGTGTCTATTAGCCCATGTTCCATGGCCACCAT
>CAYWTT010000436.1:0-3976 GCA_964461245.1 uncultured Prolixibacteraceae bacterium
AAAGCCGGACACAATCCGCATTCAGCCGAAATCCTTCCCGACGGGAATATCGTTTGTGCGGCCAGCACCGGCAACTGCCTCACTGTTTTTAAAACCGACACCCTCACCTTCCCCGGAAATGTTATCCAGCATACCTTTCACAGCCCGTTTTCCCATAACGCGGTTTGGGATCAAAAACGAAACCTGCTGTGGACAGGCGAAATGCACCAGATGAGAAGCTGGTGGTATAACTTCGACTGTGAAAATCCGCAGTTAACTCCGGTCGATTCGCTGGCTTTTGATGATGAGGAAGGACACGATTTGTTCCCCGTTTTGGGTGAAGATGCTCTTTATTTCAGTTCGGCAAAAAAAATGTGGATATACCATATCTCCGAAAACCGGCTCGAACAAGTGAAGACAAAATACCAGGGTGTCAAAAGCGTTTCACTGGACGAAAAAGGCGGGGTCCCGGTTGTCAGTGTTCCCAAAGAGCAGTGGTGGACCGATGAAATTATTGATCTGAACGGGAAACGGATTTTTTACCGAGAAGGGTTGAAAATTTATAAAGCCCGCTGGGTGGTGCCTAACCTGTTCAGTTATCCGGTTCACGATGAGATGAAAATTTGCCGGTGAAACAGTCAGAAAGGGGAGGATTAAATCCAGGGGAAGTCAGAAGTACAGCCTCTGTCAGCAATGACTGATCACTGGTCTGCTTCCAGCCATGGCCCCAGCCTTCCGAATAATAAAGGTTTATGGAATCATTCAAATCAAGTCAATCTCCCATTAAAGTTTTCTATTGTGTAATTAGGGATAAATTCATCTTAAAAGAAGATGGTAAATCTCCAGTTACCCCTCGTATGCTGCGAGGGGTAGGCTGTGGAGAATTTGCATTTCAAATTGGCATGCATGAAAAAATCGCTGTAAGTGCCATGAATAAAGAGTTTCGAAGAATGTGTTTTGTTTAGTGCTTACGGGTAACCTTGTTTTTTGAATTTTAATTCTAAATTTGGACAGAATTAAGTCATGCACCTTCCGGGGAATATGGTGTATAAAGATTTGATATGCAACAGGATAGAAATAAGGATTACTTCCTTTGGGAGAGTTTTAAACGTGGGGATGACAAGGCATTTTTTTATCTGTATAACCAGTATGTTGACGTGCTTTTAGGGTTTGGTCTGCATCTTTCGAAGGATGTAGATCTGATTAAAGATTGTATTCACGATCTTTTTCTCGATTTGTACAAGTACCGGAAGCAACTAACAGGGACCGATAATATTAAATATTACCTGTTCCGGTCTCTGAAACGGAAAATTCATAAAGAACTTTCTAAAAAATCGATTTTTAGTCCTGAAGGGCAGAACATATATGCTTTTTCAGAATGGGAACCAGCCTGCGATGATAGAATTATAAAGACCGAGATAAATGAAGAAAACTCAGAACTGTTAAAAGCGGCCATGAAAAAGCTTACGGGTCAGCAAAGGGAAGCTCTGTTCCTGAAGTTCGAACAAAACCTTGGTTATCCTGAAATTGCACAAATGCAGAACATTTCTGTTGAATCGGCGCGGACGAATATTTACAGGGCAATAAAAGCCATACGAAAAAGTATTCAGGAAGGGAAAATGTCGGTTCAAACCCTTATTTTATTTTTGCGGAACACCCAATCCTAAACATTCAGAAAAAAATCTAAAAAAAATCATTTTAGCTGTCTATGTTTTAGCTGTTTCATTCTTTAGCTTAAAAAAAGACGAATGAACGATAAAATACGACAGAGAGCAGAAGATATCCTGACTGATGAAAATGTATCGGAAGAACTGTTTGAAATGATTGACAGACAGGCTGATGGTCAGGCGAAAGAAGATATTCTTCTGGCTCGTCGAATATTTGATTATTTGAGAGTCCCCAAGTTTTCATTTTCAAATTCAGAAAAAGAAAAACTTAAAACCAGTATTCTCAACTCGGTGAACCGCTTGAACCGGAGAAGGCATATTCAACACTGGACTTCGGTTGCTGCCGTTTTAGTTCTTGGGATCCTGGGTACCTACGGTGTATATAACCGTTTTTCGGAGCCTGAAATTGTGAGTTTTGCAAAAAATCTGGAAGAGGTCAGCCAAAAAGAGGAAACCCGGTTGTTTTTGCAGGGAGGTCAGGAAATTTTAATAAAAAACCAGGAGTCGACCATTCAATATGAGGAAAGCGGGAAAAATATCGATATCGGGGCCGAAGAAAAAGTGGTTCAAAAACTGGATCCGGAAAAAGTTGTGTTCAACACGGTGATTGTTCCTTTCGGAAGGAGATCGCAGATTACGTTATGTGAGGGGACGAAAGTATGGCTTAATTCCGGTTCGAAATTCGTTTATCCTGCTGTATTTGAACACAATAAACGAGAAGTGTATATTGAAGGTGAAGCGATTTTTGAGGTCACCCATGCTGAAGAATATCCGTTTTTTGTGAATTCACGTGATTTTACAGTAAAAGTAACGGGAACCATTTTTAATGTATGTGCCTATCCCGACGATGCAAATTCGAGTACCGTCCTCGAAAGGGGAAAAATAGAACTCTATAGCAATGAGAGGTCATTGTTGCACCTCAAAAAAATAGAAGTCAAGCCGGGCGAAATGGTTATTTACGATCCTGCAAAAGCCTCTTTTCAACAAAGGGAAATCAACATAGGCGATTATATGTCGTGGAGGAAAGGGTATTATGTATTTAAAAGGGAGAAACTCAGCAATATCCTGAAGAAGATATCACGATACTATAATGTCGAAATAGCCAGCGAAAAGAAAGGATGGCTGGACGAAACTTTTACAGGGAGCCTTGATTTCAGGGAAAGTCCTGAAGAAGTTCTCAATTTAATTACTAAAACCCTTCCGTTTGAATATAAATCAGTGAATAATAAAATTTCAATTTACTAAACTCTAAACTATGTAAAAAATTAAAGGTTTGATTTTGAAAACAAAAAGCTCACAGATGTTGGTACCATCTGTAAGCTTCAAAGGAATTAATTAAAAATCGCAAGGGCGATATTAACTAAAAGACGAACAAATTTATGAAAAAAAAAGTCAATTGTTCTCTGTATTTCTGTTCAGGGGAATATTGGGACCGAGTATTTAAAGTTATGAGATTAACCGTGTTTCTCTTTCTTGTCGGAATGCATGGTGTACTGGCGAGTTCGACTTATTCGCAGAACACGAAGCTTTCTTTGAATCTGAAGAATGTAACTATTCAGGAGGTTTTTGAAGAAATTCAGAAACAGAGTGAGTTCATCATTTTTTACAAGGATAGCCAGGTGTCTTCTGACGAACGGGTAGATGTAGTTGTCAAAGGAACGACCGTCGACAAAATTTTGTCACAGGTTTTGGCTAACAAGCAGCTTACGTATCAGATTTACGACCGGCAAATTGTTATAGTTCCTCAAAGCAGCGATAAAACAAACGAGGCAGTATCTCCGGCAGTTCCTGAAAAGAACTTGGTGAAAGGTAAGATCAGGGATGAGTCAGGGAACCCCATTGCCGGGGCAACCATTACCATCCTCGGAACAACCCGGGGGGTAATTACCGATATCGATGGTAGTTATTCTATTGAGGCAAATCCGGGGGAAAAATTGGTTTTTACGTTTATTGGGATGGAAACTCAGATTGTGGATGTAAAAGATCAGAAAGTGATTAACCTCCAGATGAAGGAGAAAGCGGAAGAACTGGCTGATGTGACCGTGGTTGCCTTTGGCAAGCAGAAAAAAGAAAGTGTTCTGGCTTCGATAACCACCATTAATGCCAGAGAATTAAAAGTTCCGTCAAGTAACCTGACTACTGCATTTGCGGGGCGGATTTCCGGATTGATTTCCTATCAGCGTTCGGGTGAACCCGGGCAGGATGATGCCAGCTTCTTCGTTCGGGGGGTAACATCGTTCGCGTACGCCTCCAGCCCGCTTATTTTGATTGATGGTGTTGAAATGTCCTCTTCCGATCTGGCCCGTTTGCAACCCGATGACATTGCCAGT